>SCSZ01000022.1 GCA_004322265.1 Patescibacteria group bacterium | reverse complement strand
CTCAACACAATCATGAATAAACTAGAAGTCGACGAAGAAAACATGAAACGTAACCTTAAATTAACCGGAGGTGCGATCGCCGCTGAGCCACTTTACTTACTATTTGAAAAGTACGGCCATACAACCGCACACGAAAAGTCCAAAGCCCTCGCTCACTCGGCAATGGAGAGCAACACGCCGCTTGTCGATGTCATCACAGCTGATGCTGAGGCACTAGAATACTGGAATAAATTTACCGATCACGAAAAGCAAATCATCTCAGAGCCTGAAACATACTACATCGGTCGTGCGGCGGAAAAAGCCCGACGTATTGCTCAAAATTATAAATAATTAACGAGTTTTTGGTCGTCCAACCCAGGCTGTTGGGGATGCCGGAGGGTCTTTAGACGTTTTTTTGGCAATGGGCTTATCTGCGTCAAATTTTAGGATTGCGTCTACAAGTAAGGACGCGCCTTCGCCAGCATAGGGAGCTTCCTGTGGGCTAATAGACCTACCTATTTTGTACGACGTTGAACTCTCATCGGGTCCTGGTCCTGTCCCTTGTCTTAGTTGTGTCGCTTCGCCGGTTGTTGGTTTTCTTGCGGTGCTATATGTGTACGTCTTACCATCGGTTAACAATATGTGACCTACTTTTATAATCCACCCTTTTCCGATAAGTATTGAATTCAGATTTGCATGATACCAATAGCTGGTTTCTTCTGTATGGTGATGCCAATACTCCCAAGTCTTTTCTTCCACTTGCTCGTAGAAGTCTACTGGATCTACAAGATTCTTTTTCATCAGTTTTATAAATTCATCGGCATTTTTATCTGATTCTCGTTTTAACTCTGCTTTAATAACGGCTTCTTTTTCTTTAGTCATACGATCTTGTTCTGCTTCTTGTTGAAGCCTTATGGCTTCTTGGGCAGCGAAAGTATTAAGCTCCACGCGCTTTGTTTTTGCAGCATCGAGGAGTGAAAAATTTGATATTTTTTCTGCATTACCAAATGTAGTTTGCTTGCTTTGCAAGAGTAAAATTGTATCATAACAGCCTTTCAAGTCTGCAGGGCTATAGACTGAGCTATCTCCCTTTTGGGCAAGATCTTGGACAATAAAAGCTGCGAGACCTTCATAAAATGGTATGCGAACAGTGAGATAGCGCTGATATAGCTCTGGATCGGAAGTCATGCTGGAAGCGATTTCATTTTCTGAGGTCAGACATCGATCACTTGCTTCATGCCCCAATACAGCAAAGTCGTTCAGCTCATGCCAAGCCCATATACCTTGTAGCTCTTCGGGAACGTCATTACTCACTGCAATCTCATAATCGGCATCAGTAATTGGTTCACCATTTCCCCGTGGTGTGACAAATGCAGCAACGGCATAATCAAATGGTTTGACGTTGCCCATATCAACAGTGGTATAAATAACCTCTAGTCCATTAAGAGCATATGTCTTACGATCCACAGAGGGCTGCGAATCAACAAAACTCTTCATTTCAAGTACTTGTTCAGACGTATGTGGTTTCATACCTATATTATATCACAAACGTATGAATAATGCAATATATTAAGGTGTTATCGACTTCAAGTAGTTATCGACTTCAACACCAATATATGCTTTTTCCATAATCTGGACGGCGACATTCAGTGATTCGACTGTGTCCCATGGCATGACGGGTAATTTGTGCTCAGCAATTGTTTTTCCTGAATCATACTCCTCGTTGACTTCGTGCAGGGTTTGGCCTGTAAACTCATGGTGTTGTTCCAAGACGAACGCTTGTACGTCTTCACCGTGGTATCCACGAGTAATCGGCAGGAGTCCAGGGTGGGTATTGAGGATTCGTAGATCCAGCAGTGGTTGCATGACTTTTCGCAAATAACCAAGTAGTAAGATTAAATCAACATCTGCTTCCTTAATGGCATTATAAATTGCCTGAGCTTCTGCCGGTGTTTGTTCACCGCGTGCAGCCTCACCAGGGTGCGTGTCGCCATTAATAATTAACGTTTTTATGTTGAGGCCATTTTTGTTAAATCGTTCAACTTTTTGCAAAATGCCTGCATCTGCTTTGTTGGTGATAACCAAGACAACGTCAGCATTTAATACGCCACTCTGGGTCGCGTGGATTAGTGCCTCTGCGGTTGTACCTCCACCTGATCCGAGAATTGCCAGTCTAGGACGATCCGACACTACTTTGCCCTCGCTTGTTTACCGATGTCGGTTCGATACTGCATGCCGTCGAAATGAACACCACTGTCGCCGATGACACTGTAGGCATTGGCTGCCGCCTCATCGATACTGGCTGCAACAGAGGTAACGTACAACACTCGTCCGCCGTTTGTTACGACTTTGCCGTTCTCTTCCAGCTTTGTTCCAGCGTTATGTATAAAAACACCTGTAGGTAGCGTCGCATCAAGGCCAAAGATTTCATCACCCTTGCGTGGGCTCTCTGGATAACCGTCTGCTGCCTCACAGACCGTGATTGCAGTTTTATTGAATGCAATGCCTTCAAGCAAGCTCGTATTAAGTGTACTGTCGGTTGATTTTAGTAATTCATAAACATCGACACCTGCATCTTGTAAGAGTGTCAGGATTACTTGTGTTTCAGGGTCGCCAAACCTAGCGTTATATTCAATCACGACTGGATCACCGCCCCGCTGTTCGGCAAGCATCAAACCTATATAGATAACACTTTGGTATGGGGTGCCGTCGGCTTTCATACCGTCGATAGTTTTCTTGGCGATCTCATTAATCTTGGCTGTTTGGTCGGCACTGACAATAGATTCTGGAAGTGGTGCGTACGCTCCCATACCACCAGTGTTAGGCCCAACGTCCCCCGTTTTTAGGCGTTTATGGTCCTGAGAAAATGGCAACATCACAAAGTTAGTGCCATCAGTCAGTGCAAAAGCCGAAACTTCAGGACCACTGAGGCGCTCTTGAATAACGACACCCTCCTTGCCTGCGCCTTCATACCCTATACCCTCGAGCATTTCTTTAAGCGTTGTCTGTGCTTCCTCGCTGGTCTCAGGTAGGACTACACCTTTACCAAGTGCAAGTCCGTCTGCCTTTAGAACAATTGATAATGGATCTGTACCAACCGCAAGTTCGCTGGCGCTATGAACGGTTGTACTTTTAGGTTGAGGGATTCCGTGTCGCTCCATAAAGCTAGAAGCAAAGCTTTTGCTGCTTTCAAGTCGCCCCGCTGACTGGCTGGCGCCGAATACCGGAATGCCCACTGCGCGAAATTTGTCGGCCAGACCTGCTGCAATGTATGAATCCGGTCCGATAATCGCAAAATCAATTCCGTTATCTTGGGCAAACGCAACTGGGTCATCAGGTGCGATGTTAGTAACGTTTGACATTTTTGCAGTGCCAGCATTACCGGGCGCAACGAATATCTTCACGTCCTCACCTAACGACTTTACAATTGCGTGTTCTCTACCGCCGTTTCCAATGATGAGTGCTGATCGTTCGCTCACGTATATCTCCTGATTAATCACTTTATTCTAACTTTTATGAAGTATTAAATGCAAGTAACCTAAGTCTAGTTCGGGTCCTGTCGCTCGGTCCACCCCTACTTCTCGCTGGTCTACCAGACTCGAAGTGGGTGTTGCCCCGCCTCGCGCCACCCGTGCAAAACTGGTGTCTATCTACTATATAAAAAAGTACTTGTGCTGTCCGCTGGTATTTGCTAGACTACTATTTGAATATGTCAAAGTTGCCAATCACAACTAGCAAAACTACGCACGGAAATCGCTCCAATGGGGGCGATTTTTTTGTAAGCAAAAACTCAAAATTATACTTATCGGACGGTACTGCTTTCGACGGGCTTGCGCCCGACTGGCAGACCGGTAGCTTTAGCGGTGAAGTGGTATTTAACACTGGTATGACAGGCTATCCTGAGTCATTAACTGACCCTTCATACTCGAACCAAATATTAGTGTTCACCTTCCCACTGATCGGTAATTACGGCGTCGACGTGAACGCGACCGAGTCTGACAAGATCCAAGTTGCGGGCGTGATTGTCAGTGAAGCCGCTGCGGGCTGGAGCCATACCAAATCCGACCGCTCGCTTATCCAGTGGTTACACTCTCAGAACATCCCAATTATGACGGACGTGGATACTCGGGCTCTCACTAAGTATCTAAGGACTCGCGGTACGATGAGCGGCGCAATCTCAGACATTCCTATTAAAATCAGTGATATCAAACTCGAACAAAAATTCGTGTCAATCGACGCGCCTGTTACGTATAACAAGGGTGGCAAGAAAAAAGTAATTCTCGTCGACTGTGGTGCAAAAGAAAATATTGTCCGCTCACTTGTCGCTCAAGGGCTTGAGGTCAAGCGTGTTCCGTACGACTACGATTACACAAATGAGAATTACGACGGCGTAATGTTATCAAACGGTCCAGGTGATCCGACTGATTACAAGCCTACGATCGAGATCGCCCATAGGGCGCTAGAACTCGGCCGCCCTGTCTTTGGTATCTGTCTGGGAACGCAAATCATGGCTCTAGCCGCTGGCGCCAAGACCTACAAGCTCAAGTATGGTCATCGTGGCCATAATCAGCCATGTCTAGAGATTGAGACGAACAAGGGTTACATTACCAGCCAAAACCACGGCTATGCAATTGATGGCAAATCTCTACCAAAAGGCTGGAAAGTATCATTCAAGAACCTTAATGATGACTCGGTTGAGGGTATCGAACATGTTTCAAAGCCATTCTTCTCGGTACAATTCCACCCAGAGGCAACGCCTGGTCCAACCGACACAGCATGGCTATTTGAAAAGTTTAGGGGTAAATTATGAACATCAAAAAAGTAGTAATCTTGGGCTCGGGCGGGCTTCGTATCGGCCAGGCCGGTGAGTTTGATTACTCTGGCTCACAGGCAATTAAATCATTCAAACAAGAGAAAATCTTTACAGTTCTGATCAACCCGAACATCGCAACCGTCCAAACCGATGATGACATGGCTGACCGTGTCTACTTCCAGCCCCTGAATATAGAAACCGTCACAAAAATCTTAGAGCGCGAAAAACCAGATGCCGTAGCACTCAGTTTTGGTGGCCAAACAGCCCTTAATCTCGGCCTTGATTTGCATGACGCTGGCGTATTTAAACGCCTAGGTATTCAAGTACTTGGCACGCCAGTTTCGACTATCAAGGCCACCGAAGACCGCGACATCTTTAAGAATAAATTAGCTGAAATCGGTGTTCACACCGCTCGTAGCCTCGCCACCTACAGTGTTAAGGAAGCTCTCGTTGCGGCTCGAACTATCGGCTATCCTATCATGATGCGCTCTGGTTATAGCCTTGGTGGGCTCGGCTCAGGTCTGGTTACAAATGAAAAAGACCTCAAAAGTAAACTCAGCGAAGTTTTCAATAATGTCTCACAGGTATTAATTGAAGAATATCTGACGGGCTGGAAAGAAGTAGAATATGAGGTCGTTCGTGATATCGACGGCAACACAATCACCGTCTGTAATATGGAAAACTTTGACCCAATGGGTGTTCACACTGGTGAAAGCATCGTGGTTGCGCCATCCCAGACTCTCACTAACGAAGAATATCATCGCCTGCGCGAAGTGGCGATCAAGACAATTAATCACTTAGGCATTATTGGCGAATGTAACATTCAGTACGCACTTAACCCAGCCGATGGTGATTACCGTGTGATCGAGGTTAATGCGCGCCTGTCTCGATCCAGCGCACTCGCGTCTAAGGCGACTGGCTATCCCCTCGCCTTTGTTGCATCTAAGTTAATGCTCGGTAAACGTCTACACGAAATCAAGAACGCCGTAACAGGTACGACAACTGCCTTCTTTGAGCCAGCGCTCGACTATATTGCTGTTAAAATGCCGCGTTGGGACCTCTCAAAACTTAAGGCGAGTGATCACCACATCGGGTCAGAAATGAAGAGTGTCGGTGAAGTCATGGCTCTTGGACGATCATTTCCTGAGGCACTTCAAAAAGCAATTAGGTCTCTCAATATCGGCGCCAATGGCTTTACCGATCACCCATTTGAAATAGATAACCCGATGGATGAGATTAAATACCCAACCGAACGACGATTATTCGCGATTGCCGATGTCCTGGCAAGGGGCGCGAGTGTTGAGGAGATTCATAAGCAATCATATATCGATCCATGGTTCCTCAAACACCTTGCGGAGATCGAGGCGACGAAAAAACAACTTCAAGCCGAACCTTTGAAACAGAACCTACTCTATAACGCCAAGCAAAAAGGTTTTTCGGACAAAACAATCGCTAAATTGATTGATACGACCGAGCAACTCGTCCGTAAAACTCGCATAAAAATGGGAATTGTCCCGGTGGTCAAGCAAATTGATACGCTTGCTGGTGAGTTTGATGCCGAGACGAACTACCTCTATGTTACCTACCATGGCAACGTGAATGACATCAAGCCACTTGGTAAAAAGGCTATCGCAATCATCGGATCAGGACCGTACTGTATCGGCTCATCAGTTGAGTTTGACTGGTCGGCTGTTAATACTGCCAAGACACTGTCTAAACGTGGCTACAAAACGATTATGATCAACTCTAATCCAGAGACTGTCTCGACTGATTTCGACCGTTCTGATCGTCTATACTTCGACGAATTAACACTCGAGCGAATTCAGGATATTGCTGACTTCGAGCAACCGCACGGTATTGTGGTCTCGGTTGGTGGACAGATCGCCAATAATCTTGCTCTTCCTCTGTCGCAGGCAAAATATAAAATCCTAGGTACGATCGCTGAGCAGATTGATAACGCCGAAGACCGCCAAAAGTTCTCTGCTATGCTTAATCGCTTAGGTATTGATCAGCCCGAATGGTCCGAGGTTACAACCCTGAAGGCTGCCAAGAAATTTGGTCTCGAGGTTGGCTATCCACTTCTGATTCGGCCTTCGTACGTCCTATCCGGTGGCGCGATGAATGTTGTCCAGGACGAAAAAGAGCTCGAGACGTACCTCGGTGAGGCAGCTAAATTATCCCCTGATCATCCAGTTGTTATCTCTCGGTTTATATTGAACGCTAAGGAACTTGAGATTGATGGAGTCGCCCAGAACGGTAAGCTAGTTATTTACGCGATCTCTGAACACATCGAAAATGCCGGTGTCCACTCAGGGGATGCAACGGTTGTCTACCCTGCTCAGAAGCTATATCTTGAGACTGTTCGTCAGGCCAAGAATATTGCCAAGGCTGTGGTGAAGAACCTCGATATCACTGGACCATTCAATATTCAGTTTTTGGCTAAGGATAACGAGCTAAAGGTCATCGAGACAAATGTTCGCGCCTCTCGCTCATTTCCATTCGTATCAAAGGTCTCAGGTCATAACTTCATCGCCATCGCAACGGATGCAATGCTCGGTATCAAGAACGACAATGTTTATCAAACGCTCGAACTCGATCATGTTGGAGTCAAGAACCCTCAATTCTCGTATAACCGCCTGAAGGGTGCCGACCCAGTCGCTGGTGTTGAGATGGCCTCGACCGGTGAAGTTGCTTGTTTTGGCGACGATCTAGAGGAAGCCTTCTACGCATCATGGCTCGCGACTGACCAAAAGATTGGCGGTAAACGCCTATTCCTCAGCCTACCAACCGAGCAAAAGCACAAGTTTGTCGAGGAAGCAGCGCTACTGGTCGCTGATGGCTGGACTATTTACACGACCGAGGGGACGCATGATTACCTCAGGACTCATGATGTTAAGACGACCAAACTCTACAAAATATCGGATCACAAGGAGCCGTCAGTCCATTCGGCACTCCTAGATAAAAAGTTCGATCTTGTGATTAATATTCCAACGCCACAGGACATATCAACCGATGGTGCGACTATTCGTCGTCTGGCGATCGATAATCACTTGCCTCTGATGACAAATCCTGAGACGGGACGATTGCTCCTACGATGCCTCACTGACCCAGCGCTTAAGGACGTACAGCCAAAATACTGGCAAGAATACGTTCCTAGGTAAAATCGACTATTTCTGGATATGAGAAGGGCTCCGTCGATTTGACGGAGCCCTAGATTCTCTATCTCCTAAGAGAGAACCTCTTTTCCCTGGATCAACGGCGATGATCGACAGGGCGCGGTTTGCTGGAGGCGTCCAGCGGCGATTTGGTGTGGTTTGACCGAGGTCTTACCACTTACTCACTACGTGTTCAGGTGGTGGCGACGGGCCATCCGAATCCCGAACACCAGCATGAGCACAGCACCGAAGAAGGCGTACCACGGCCAGTTCGAGCCCGTGAGAGCCAGAGCCTTCGGGTAGCAGCCCGACGCGTTCCCGCCCGTGAAGGTGTGAACCCAGACCGACTGTGCCCCGAACTTGATGACGTACGGTGCAACTGCCGTCGCCGTGGTGGTCACCGTGTTACCGACGAGGACGTCGGCGTAGGTGATTCCCGTGGTGACTGCGTCGGTCGTGTTCGCACCCGTGACCTGGCAGGACTCGGTGTAGCTGGGTCCTGTCGGGGTGATCACGTTGTCCGGGCAGCTCTCGGCGATCTGGTCGCTCGTCAGAGCCACCGTCACACCGGGCGAATCGTCCGTCACCGTCCAGTCCGCGGGGTTGGTGTCAGTCGCGTATCCCGGAGGAGTTGCGCTGGCGTCCCAGACCTGCGGCTTGGTCGTCGTCGTGGTGATCGTGGTCTGCGAGTCGCTGGTGCAGTCCACCGTGGTGGTCGACGTGTGGCTCACGTCGTCCGCCGGCTTCGTGGGAACGAAGTCGTTGTTACCGCACGACGAGTTGAGTGCCACCACCGTGCTGACATCCCCGCTCGTGCTGTTGGTGAGCAGGTGCAGCGACGGTGCCGAGAACAGCGAGTTCACGCCGATCTGGTTCACGAGGTCCGAGTAGGACTCGGGAGAACCCAGCGAACCGGGCCCACTCGCGATGTGCGTACTCGACCAGCCGATGCCCGGCGCCAGCAGATCGATCGTGCCGCTCGGGGCCACGAGGTTCGTGCTGAGCGTCGCGTACCCGGTGGGGTCAGACGGCGTCACGAAGTACGGCGCCAGAACCTCCACGACGACCTGGGCTGGTTGCCCAGTGCCGCCGGGTGCGTAGGTCACCGACAGGTACGTGATGCCCTGTGCGTTGCCAGACAGTACTCGCAGGTACCAGTCGATTGCGGCCACACTTGCTCCCTTGAAGTCCAGGCCGTTGGGGCCCTGGACCGGCTTGTGGTCGCCTGGTTCGGCGCTCCACGGGATGCTCGTGTTGACGACACAGTCGATCGCGGTGGGCGGCGGCGGGGGGCAGGCAGTGTTCGCGTCCGTGAACGTCCAGAGAGCGTCTCCAGCGTCCTCGATCACGTACGTGTCACCGCTCCCTGGCTGGGAGACGGTGAAGCCATCCTTCGGCGTTGCAGCGACCGTGATGATTCCGGGCGTGTCCGTTCCGTGCGGGTCGATGACGTACACGAACTGGGCCGTCTCCGTGACCTGGGGATCGTTGTTGTACTCGGTTCCCGGAGTTGTGACCGTGTCGTTGTTAGCGCCACAGACCACCGTGAGGACCGGGGGCTCCGGCTTGACGGCGGTCGGCGGTGCCGGACAGGCATCACCGCTCAGCTGGCTCAGATCGTACGGCCCGTAGACCGTCTGACCATCGAGCACGACGTTGCCCACGGCCGAGGCCGTTTCGTACGTCGCTGCTGTCGTACCACTGGCTGCCCAGGTGTACTGCGTGGTGTCTGTCGCGACCACCGTGCCCACCGCGTCGCATGTTCCCGGCGTATAGACAGGGGCGACGGGCGTGACGTGTGTTGGCGGTGGCGGCGTGACCGGCGAGCAGTAGATCCAGTGCGACACATCGGGGATCTGACCCCCGTTGTTGAGCGGCGCTTCGTACCCGGTCTGTCCTGCGACAGGGTTCGGGTACACCTGGTCGTTGCTTCCGCCGTTGACGACGAGAACGACGGCGTCCGTGACGGTGAGGACTACGTCCTTGCCGACGATCGAACCACCGGTGTCCTTGAAGCAGTCTGTCCCGGGGTACTGAGCTTCCCAGTAGGGAGTCTCATTGCTGTTGCCGATGTTGCTTGCGAACGCTGGCGCGCCCGCTGCTAGGCCGATGCCACCCGTCGTGAAGACGAGAGCCACCACCCCAGCTAGTACGCGCTTGCGCGCGGACCCAATTGACAGTACCATCTGGTACCACCTCTTTCTGTGCTGTATTGCATTTCTCAAAAAGACGGATTGTCTAGCTGAGTTGTAGAGAGTGAAAATGTACGAGGTGGAGCCAGGGGCCCCTTGGCTCCCACGTGCATCGCACTTACCTCCTCATTTTACCATAAATAACTCTTTTTGTAAAGGTTATGGCTAGTTATGATGGTTATGTATTGACATCATTTGCCTGCCTGGGTGTATACTAAATACAGTCATGTAGGTACTGGTGAACATCACCTTTTTACCCACAGATTTATGCGAGAAGTCACTCTACTTCACAATTAGCGACGGCATGCACACCAGTAGTCATTTGCTCCTAGGCGCCCCTGTTGATCGTACAATCTCAAACAGTAATTCAGTAAACAGAAAACATTAGAACGGCTTGTTTTCCTCTCTGAATCACTTCCTCCTAAATCCGTTCGTCGACCAATTACCTCGTGTCGGCATTTTTGCGTTACCTATATAAAAATACAATCTCTTGGAGGATACAGATAATGAACCGAACAGAAATAAACGAACTCGTCATAGTACCAGTAATGGGATTCAAAAAGGACCTCGCAGCCTACCCACGCCGTATGGTATACGAAGGTGCAACCTATGATTTTCTAGACGCCGGCCTACGTTGCCTAGTACGCCACGGCGGCCGCATCGCTGAGATTCTGACTCTTTCAGATGGCCGTGCTAACTTCCGTCTTCGCAGCGACAACCGCGGTGGCAACTGGACCCTACTGAGCATTACAGCCTAAGAGCCTTAATTGGACGGGTCCTGTCGCTCGGTCCGCCCCTGCTTCTCGCTGGACTACCAGACTCGAAGTGGGTGCCGCCCCACCTCGCGCCACCCGTAGATATGCTGCAAGCAAAGAGCCCTCATCCGAGAGCTCTTTTAGTTATGTGTGATAATTATAAATCTATAAATTAAAAACTAAGAATTAGCTGAGCAAAGGTCCGTCCTCTGCAGAAAATGTTTAGAGAGAATGTCAAGATTAGAACGTCGATATTATTGACGAATATTTTTACAAAGGACGGACCTTGGCAGAATATATTTATTGTTTGCCGTCAATGTTGTGTCCGCCGAACTTGTTACGCATGGCAGCGAGTAGTTTGGTTGCGAAGCTAATTTCACCGTTTTGTGAGGCGAGGCGTACATCAAATGAAGTCTGGATAGCAGGCAGTGGAATACCAAGCTCTTTGGCTGTTTCGAGCGTCCAACGTGCCTCACCTGACTCTGCGACAACTCCCTCAATGCCATCGAGCGTCGGATTTTCGTGCAGGGCCTGACGAGTCAAATCATTGAGCCATGAGGTTACGACGCTACTTTGCTGCCAGATATCCCCGGCCTTGGCTAAATCGATGTCGCTATATGGACCTTCCTTAAGCATACGATAGCCCTCAGCAAGACTTTCCATCATGCCATATTCAATCGCGTTGTGAACCATTTTGACGTAGTGCCCACTGCCACTCGTGCTGAAGTGCTGATGTCCACCCCGAGGAGCCGAAAGCGTGTCTAGGGCGCTAGAAATAGCCTCATAGGCAGTCTGGTCGCCGCCAACCATCATCGAAAAGCCATTTTCATAACCCCATACACCACCACTGGTGCCAATATCGAGTAAAACGCTACCGGTAGCGTGCACTTTATCGGCGCGAGCTTTGTCGCCACGATAATCGCTGTTACCACCGTCAATAATGATACTGCCAGTTGGTAGGATTTCGAGCCAAGCGTCGAGCTCACTCTCAATCACATCGGCAGGAATCATGATCCACAGAACAACAGGCTGGCCATCAAATGCGGCAACTACGTCGGTTTTTTCGTAGGCGGCAACTGCACCATGCGTTACAGCCTCGTCGATTGGATCACGACTACGATTATTGGCGATTACTTCGTGGCCACCTTCTGCTAATTTTTGAGCGATTTGTCCACCCATTCGTCCAAGTCCTGAGATTACGATTTTCATGGCTAAGCCTCCTTATAATCCGTAAATATTGTGCTTTTTGCAACTGACTTTAGTACTTGAGCCGGCTGGACTTTGATCTCTATATCTTCATGAAGAAGTGAGTCAAGAATAGCGGTTTTGTCAGCGCCCATTGCCTGAACGACTACTTCGTCAAGTTGCTTGATTGCGTCAAAGGTGATGGTAATACGTTCGAAGTCGTTACCGGTAAACGCGGTTGCCCATCCGGTGGCGTCGACAGCGGACGTGCCTGGCTTAATACCCGCCGTATGGCCATCCGTGCCCATGCCGAATAGGCCAACTTTGTAGTCGGCAAGTGAAAATTGCTTCTCTACCCATGCACCGAACTCTGCTGTTGTTGTCTCGCGATCTTTGCCCTGTATTGGTCGGTAGGTCGTTGCTCCGGGTACTGTGAAGCCAAAATCAATCAACTGTTTCCAGTTCTCATCGGGATCACCCAGTGGGACGTATCTTTCGTCGCTGAGTGTTGTAATGAGGTTTGAGAGATCACCGGTTAGTCGCTTTGAGACCTCTGCGCATACCTTACCACCTGAACCACCGGATAATATCCAAAGGACTTTATTACCTGCCACGAGACGCTCATTGATTGTTTCGACGAGGTAATTGATGACCGGCTCGGTGTCAGACTCATAAACGTACTTCATGCTAAGCTCCTACAATTGTATCGTCATGGTGAAATTTTTTGGGCAACAAGAAACTAAGACAAATAGTCGTGGCAACAATAATCACCTCAAAGATAATCGCTGACCTGAACGCGTATTGGAAGTTGGTTGCATTTGCCTTTTTGACGCCATCGGTAATGATTGTCGTGATTTGAGCTGATCCACCAGGTGTATTTGCAAGTGTTTGACAGCTTGCAGGCACGATTGTTGAGTCCTTTTCCTTGGAACGATCAACAAAACAGTTTTTTACACCGTCTACAATTGCTGTCTGTGCTGCTTCGGGTACGTGGGCTGCGGCTAGTTGGGACTGAATTTGGGGTTTGACTTCATCAAAGTGAATAGCGCTGCCGGTTGATAACTGACCGAAGTAAATAACACCAACAATTGCGATACCGATCGCTCCACCTACCTGCTGGACTGCGTTGAGTGTCCCCGATGCTGATCCAGCATGCTTGGTATCAACCCCGTTAAGAACGGCAGTATAAAGGGCACCAAACAAAAAGCCCATACCAATTCCCATAACAAATAGTCCAGGAGCAATTTGCCAACTATTGATATCAACGCCAATTGCAAAGACAAGCCAGATTAGAATGCCCATTCCCGCAGCCATGCCTGCTGCGCCGATCATGATTGCTTTTCTACCAAGTCGAGGGATTAATGCCCTACCCAGGACCGTCATCGTGAAGGTAATACCAATTGCAAGTGGTAGACCCGTGAGGGCTGCATGAATTGCACTAAAACCAAGTCCAATTTGTGTGAATATACCAAATGTCAGGAAGAATCCAGCCATCGCAACCTGGAAGATAAGGTTGATGACGAGTCCTGAGCCAAACGATTTAACTCTAAACAGAGATGGCTGCACAAGCGCTGAACCATCTTTGCGGTCCTTACGACGCTGAGACCAAATGAATATAACAAAGGCTGGAATTGCTGCGACCAGCATGACAAATGTCCAGATTGGCCAATCTAGTTCTCGCCCCTGAATCAATGGGTAGACAAGAAGGCTTAGTGTCAAAACAACGAGGACTGTACCGATAATGTCGAGCTTGAGTGGGTGTGGTGATTTACCCTCAGGCAAGAAACGAGAAGCCAGAATTAGTGCGACGATACCAACTGGTACGTTGATAAAGAAAATTGGACGCCAATCAAGGCCGAATAGATTAGCTTGGATCAGTAACCCACCAATGACCGGCCCGAGTGAGGCCGACAGCCCACCAAGCGCACCAAATAATCCGTTAATTGCGCCTCTCTCGCTCGGCTTGTACATAATCTGCATCATCGACATAACCTGCGGTACCATCATGGCTGCCGAGGCTCCCTGTAGTACTCGAGTAAAGATCAAAATCTCAGGACTCCATGCCAGGCCGCTTAGGAGTGATGCTACTGTGAAACCACCTACACCAATCATAAAGATCTTTTTGTAACCAAAGACGTCGCCCATGCGTCCACCGGTAATCAGGAAGGTCGCAAATGCTAGTAGGTATCCCGCAACAAGCCATTGAATTGAGGCAAAACTGGCATGCAGATTTGTTTGGATCGCAGGAATGGCAATATTAACAATCGTTGAATCTAGCAGATCCATAATGAATGCTGCTGCAACGACTGTTAATGCTATTTTCTTTTGTCTGTCCGTAAAGCCCGAGGCATGTTCGTGCGCTGATTTATGTTGTGCGATTTCGGTATCCTCCAAAGTTGTTGTACGTTACTACAATAATAAGCCATGAGTGGAGTAACGTCTAGCTTAGAAGGATGTTATGAGATGCTGACCAGCTGAAGACGATTTGGCTTAAGGCCGGCCGACCATTCAATGACGTCGCGGACGGTTTTACCAAGAAGGTTTTGACCGAGTGGACTTGCAATTGATATTCGCCCATCGCTCGGGTTAGCCTCGATACTATCAACGAGCATATAGCGGAAGATCCGACCTTGGGTATCAATCAGATCAACAACCGAACCAATAGCAACTTGCATACGAGCACGTCTGGTTGGGATCAACCTTGCAGACTTGAGGGCAAGCTCCTTGTCTTGAAGCTGTGATTCGATGATGTCGAGTCGGGCAAGCTTTTCTAGATGGTTCAAACGTGTATCACGATCGCTCATTTTATCGAGTTCATGTAGTTCTTGGATTGCCTTTTGGCGGTCGTGTGTCAGGCTGGCAATTGAACGTTTCAACTCCTTCATACCTCGTTTACTGAGTAGAAGTGTTTTTTCTTTGGTGGCGGTGTTCATAGTGAATCCTCCTTTTCGTGTACTTATGTTCGTTGTAGCATTGCTACTAAATTCAGTATGGTCCTGCATGCTGAACGAATGCTGAGACATAAGCATTATTTTGTTGTAATTTTTCCATCCTTTAGAATAAAAGTCCGATCGGTTTTACCCGCAATGTCCATATCATGAGTTACCGCAATAATTGTCGTGTTTTCGCTGCGTGATAGGTCATGTAACAGATCGAATATCTTTTGGCCCGTCTCGCTATCAAGGTTCCCAGTCGGTTCATCAGCTAGAATGATTGCTGGGTGATTTGCAAGTGCTCGGGCGATAGCAACACGTTGCTGCTGTCCACCACTGAGACGTGAAGGCTTTCGCATTTGCTGGTCTTCATCAATGCCGACATCGCTTAGCAACTGTGCTGCACGGCCTTTACGAAGCCTTGCCGGTGTACCGCCGAACTCTAATGCGAGCATGACATTCTGTAAGGCGGACAAGTTTGGGATCAGGTTATAATGCTGAAACACGAAACCGATCTGTTTGGCGCGATAGGAGGTCTGTTTATGCTCGGACAACTTTGCGATATCAATGTCATCGACGTCGATACTACCACTCGTTGGTACGTCGAGAGCGCCGAGCATGCTTAGGAGGGTGCTTTTGCCACTTCCCGATTTGCCGATGATGCTGGCGAACTCGCCTGTTTTGATACTAAGACTAACGTCATTTAGCGCTGTTACTTTGCCACTTGGGCTATTGAATGATTTGGTGAGGTTTTTAACTACTAACATATATACTCCTTATTCTGTCCTTAATACTTCTGCTGGGCGAACGCGAGCAATAAACCAAGCCGGGATGGCACTACCAATAATGGCGATCAGTAATGTCAGGCCACCGGCGATAAGGAACGTTTGCGGGGTAACAGATGCGGTTACCTGTGTCAGGTTCGAACCAATTTGGTTAATGCCTCCTCTAAATGCCCTCACGAATCCAGCGCCACCTCTTGGTCCAGTTGCGTCAGTTGTTGATGACGTATTTGATTGACTATTTTGAACGAGAGAAGTTGTCATAGGTCCGCTGACGAGCACGCCTAATCCCAGGCCGACGATTGCCCCAATGATGGTTAACGTTAAGGCTTCACTCATAAACTGCACGATAACCTTGCTGTTCGTGCCTCCAATCGCCTTGATGACGCCGATTTCGCGGCGACGTTCGCGGACGACCATGATCATTGCGAGTAGAACTATGATCGCCCCCGCGATAGTTGCACCGATAACGCCTGCAAGTGCCAAGCTTGAAATACTTTGCAGCGATGATACGCTGGCAGCTGCTTGCTCTGCTTCGGATGTAATGTCTGCGGCACTCCCAAGGCTTGTCTTTAATGCACTGACAGTAGAGCTAACATTATCGCTACTATCAACGGTTGCCTTAACACTTGAGACGGCACCTGCTTGGCTTGTGAGTGTCTGAACTGTCTTGAGGGGCATGATGATTCCACTATCAAGGAATGTATTACCGCTTGAGAAGATGCCACTAACGGTGATGGTTTGGCCGTATGCTGTGAATGTACTGCCAACTTTCAGACTATTCTTGGTCGCGAGGTCTGTGCCAACGAGTGCGACATTACTTGAGCTTGACCCATCAATACTCGCCCCACTTGAGATTGTCAGTGTTCCACCAGTTGCGGATACTGAGTTTGGGTCAGTTGTCCCAGTAACACTAATGCGTGGTGTCGGTGCGGGACGTGCTGTATCAGTTGACCCTGTCGTGTCTCCTGCGGGCAAACTCGGGGCACTACTACTATCAAAACGCTGTTGTCTGGCACCAAAACTGCCAAGTTCAAGTGAGGACGTAAGGTTCGTATCACTAGTGCCCAATTGATCACTGAGACTCGATACGCTACTGGTAATATGTGCGGTTGTCGAAATCTTAGCTACCTGGTCGCTTGTTAGTGGATTACCACCACCTGCGAAGCCGTTAACTCCCGCGGGACTAATTGTAACCAGCGTTCCAGACGTTGCTTTTACTGAATTGATTTTAGCCTCTACGCTGCTTCTAGCGACCAACATTGCTAGGACGAGCCCAATACTAATCGCTAGCATTAAAATAATCGCACCACTTCTAATAGGACTTCTTAGTGCATTTTTAATTCCTCTTGTTACAACGTTCATCTAGATTTAGCTCCTTATTTATGTGCTTATATAAGGCGCACTATATAGAGAGTATCTTAGTTTTTGCTTGAACGCGGCTGAAAACTAGGCAACAATACGGTAAATATTGTCGATTGTCCAGGAGTACTTGTTACGGAGAGTTCACCCTGTGAAAGTTCGACAATTTTTTTTGCAAGTGAAAGGCCGAGTCCATAACCAACCCGATTTGTTCTCGAGGTATCCGCACGATAGAAACGATCAAAGATATACGGCAGTTTCTTCTCGTCGATACCATCACCGGTATTAATAATTTCAAAGCTTGTACTATCTCCACGCGAAGATATGTTAATGACAATCAAAGAATCAGACGGACTGTATTTTAATGCATTATCGACGAGGATTGATACCAACTCGACAAGAGCAGGTTCGTTAGCGAAAACTGTCGGCTTTTGGGATGCCTTTACGTGAATACGTCCAGATGGTACGTTGTGGCGACGAATAACATCGGAGGTAACAGCTTTCAGATTTACTAGTGTTGATTTTAGCTTGTCGTGGTCAAGTCGAGAGAGGTTGAGAAGCATTTGTGAGAGGTTGGTCAATTTGTCGACTTCTTCTAGATTACTTTTCATAATAACCTCAAGGTCTTTTTTAGTGGCTGATTTATCTCGGAGCGCTACTTCGATTTCAGTTTTCATGGCAGCGAGCGGTGTTCGAAGCTCATGGCTTGCATCACTAGTGAAGCGCGATTGCGCCTCGTGCATTTCCTTGATTGGACGAAGTGTTAAACGCGCAAGCAGATAGCTCAGTCCCCCACCAAGTATTAGGACTACCAGATTGGTTACTATAAGCCCGGTGATAATATTCTGTGATGCAACACTAATTTCGTTTGCTCTTAGAACGTCAATCGGCTGTTGAGGCGACACGGGAGCTATTTGTAAGTTATGCTCAAACCGTTCTAGGCGCGAACTGACTTCGTTAGTCGTAACCTCAAAAATCGCACCACTAAAGAGGATACTAATAGTCATCAGTATCAACAGGTACCAGCCTGTTAGCTTTAGCGTTGCCGATTGAAACATCTATTTTGCCTCTAGTTTGTAGCCAAAACCACGGATAGTATGAATCATATCCGTCTTATAAGGAGCATCAATCTTGGTACGGAGGTACTTAATATATACCTCGACAGTGTTAGGCAAAATATCAGAATCATAATCCCATACGTGGCTAATGATAACGTCCTTGCTAATCGGTCGTCCTGAGTTACGCATCAGATATTCGAGAAGCGCAAACTCCTTACTCGTAAGGCTAATCTCATCGTTACCTCGTTTCACGACGTAGCTAAGTGTGTCGAGTGTCAGATCACCTACCGTAAGGAGTGTTGACTGTTGTTCAACGGGGCGACGAAGCAGTGCACGAACGCGAGCAAGTAATTCCTCGAGCGCAAATGGTTTAATCAGATAGTCATCTGCGCCGCTATCAAGACCCTTTGTGCGGTCGCGAACGTTACTCATAGCAGTCAGTAGTAACACTGGAGTATGAATTTTGGCTTCACGCATTGCCTTTACAATGGCGAGTCCATCGTATTCCCCTGGGATCATGCGGTCAATAATGGCGACGTCATAGGGCTCAGTTGTGGCCATGGCGTATCCGTCATCACCGTCATAAGATACGTCAACAGCGTAGCTCTCTTGTTCCAGCGCCTTTTTAAGGGCACCAGCAATTTTGTGTTCGTCTTCGATAATTAAAACTCTCATATATCTATAATATAACTCTAAGCTGAGAGAATACTGAAATCTAGACTGCCGCTGGGGCGTATTTATCGCTCCATGCTTGCATGTTTTGCAACACTGGCAGTAGGTCGTAGCCCTTGTCCGTCAGGCTATATTCGCATCTTGACGAACTTGTTGCGCTTTTTACGATGATACCTTGTTCCTCAAGATGAGTAAGACGTGCTGAAAGGGTACGAGGATTGATACCTTCCGTCAGATCCTGTAATTGGCAGAAGCGAACAGTTTTTTCGTTAATAAAGAATCGTAACAGCTGTGGTGTCCACTTGTCTCCGAGTACTTCTGTTGCGCTGTCAACGCACCCAATTAATGTTTGTGCTGTAGTCATAGTATCTACACTATACATTGTGTAGCGTTTTTTGTCAAAACTCTATTAAATCTTAAAATTAGCTGAGCAAAGGTCCGTCCTCTGCAGAAAATGATCTGAGGTAATGTCAAGTAAACGAGTACAACTGATGATGACGTTTTGCTTATTTCTGATCAAAAAATGATATACTAGCCTCATGAAAACACGTATTGATATTGATACACATGTATTTGTTCGTTTTTGGCTCGTTATTGTTGGTCTGGCGCTTGTTGCGCTGGCGTTATATAGTGCTCGGATAGCTCTTTTGATTCTGGGTATCTCACTATTTTTGGCATTTGCCCTTAATATTCCTGTGTCCAAAATAGCTCGCCGACTGCCGGGTAAAAGCCGTGTTGGTGCGACCGCAATTTCGTATCTTGTTGTTATCATTCTCCTTGGCGCGGTTATTTTCCTCGTTATTCCGCCGATTGTGCAGCAAACAGCTAAATTCGCACAGACTGTACCAACACTGGTAGATCACGCGACAACTCAGGTTCACGCACTAAGGGACTTTATTGCTAAGTACAACCTACAACCTCAACTTGACCAAGCAGTAAAATCGATTAATAATACTGCGTCATCGTGGGCAGGCAGCGTCGGACAGAACGTACTTAGTGGCATCGGGTCTGTATTTAGCTTCTTTACAGCTATGATCTTGATTCTAGTACTTACCTTCTTGATGCTTGTCGAGGGACCATCGTGGGTTAGAAAGTTCTGGAGTATATACAGTAACGAACCACGTATGATGAAACACAAAGAGGTTGCTGGGCGCATGTACGGTGTATTTACAGGTTATGTTACCGGTCAGCTAACTGTTTCGGCGATTGATGCGACAACTGCGGGCCTGATGGTATTTATCCTCAGCTTTATCTTCCCTATTATTCCGGCAAGTCTTGCTATGCCGACTGCAGCAATTGCTTTTGTTCTATCACTCATTCCGATGTTCGGTGCAACAATCGGCGGTATTATCATTACGCTACTTCTCGCCTTTAACAGTGTACCTGCAGCGATTATTTACGTTATCTACTTTGTGGTTTATCAGCAGATCGAAAATAACTTTATTGCCCCACATATCCAGTCGAAGAAAATTGACCTCTCGGCACTTGCTGTTCTTGGCTCCGTTACGATTGGTTTGTATGTCTTTGGTATCGTCGGCGGTATTATTGCTATTCCAATTGCTGGTGTCGTGAAGATCCTGATCGAGGAATATATTGACGCACGTAAATCTCGTCATAACGATGACGAAAAGACTGTAAAAACTGTCAAGCTTGAGAGTTAGAATTTAAACTAAATATTCCCAAATACTTCCGTGAGGAGTATCGCGCAGGGCTATGCCAAGTTTCTGTAGGTCAGTACGTAGTTTGTCGGATTCTTTGAAATCTTGATTATTTCGGGCGTGTTGCCTGGCTAGTATTATTCGCTTGGCGTCGTCGGTAATATCAGGCGTCGAGCTGAGCAGATCAATGCCAAGGGTTGCGTCAATCGTTTCGAGTAGCTCCACGAGAGCATGCTGGTGTATGTCCTGTAACTGCGACGAGGCAAGTCGAGAAAAGGCTTCGTCAATGATCGTAAGAGCTGCTGGCGTATTTAAGTCGTCATTTAAAGCCTCTAGGAGTGCCTGAGACGTTGCATACAGCGACACTGATCTATCATCAGAACTCTTTTTATCATCATCCTGAAGCGTGTCATGCGTTTGGTGGCGAAGTGCCGCGCTATTGCGCCAATTATCAAGACGATTCTTGGCGGCGTCTAAATTCTCAAATGTGAAATTGATCGGTGAACGATAGTGCGATTGCAGCATAAACAAGCGAATGGCAAGCGGATCATAGCCTTTCTCGATCACTTCACGAATTGTGTAAAAGTTACCTGCACTCTTGGCCATTTTTTCGCTATCAATAGTGAGGAAGCCCGTATGTACCCAATATCCAACCATCGGAACTTTACCTGAGATCGACTCCATCTGAGTAATTTCTGCTTCGTGGTGTGGAAAGATAAGATCAACCGCCCCGCCGTGCACGTCGTATTGTGGTCCGAAAAAGTGCTCGGTTATAGCTGTGTCTTCGATATGCCAACCAGGTCGACCAGCGCCAAACGGTGCATCCCAAACAGGTTCATTAGGCTTAGAAAACTTCCATAAACAAAAATCGTTCCAGCCACGTTTATCCTCACTCTCATCGATACGAGTTTGGGCATCGTCCTTTTTGACATCCGTTCGACCAGATAATTTGCCATAATCGGGGAATGTTGAAATTTCAAAGTAAATACCATCATTTTCGATTACGTAAGCGTGTCCGTTATCGATCAGTCTGGTAACTTGGCTAATGATGTCGTCGATGTAATCCGTTGCGCGTGCGTATTCGGTAACGGAGGTATTATTGAGACTTGTCATATCTTTGATGTATTCGTCTTGGAAGTTTGTGCGCAATTTTTGCCAGTCTACGTTCTTTTCAGCGGAGCGAATAATAATTTTGTCGTCAATATCAGTAATATTTTGCAAATAAAATAATTCGTAGTCATTTGCACGAATGACTCGTGCCAGTACATCCACTTGGACGTATGTTTTCGCGTGTCCAAGATGCGACAGATCGTAAACGGTCGGGCCACAGACGAATAAGTTGACTTTACCTGCCTCGATTGGCTTAAAATCTTCAACTTTTCTGGTCAGTGTATTATGCAGTCTCAGCATGTTCCTGCTCCTGTAATGCCTTGTCAGTTGCATCAATTAATTCTGGAATTATTTTATCAATTGATTCATAGACACGAAAGCCTGATGCGTATGGGTGTCCCCCGCCACCAAAGAAGCCTGCGATTGTTGTCGATATGGGTAGATTACTGCGAAGTTTACCGGTCAGTTTACCATCCGGATAAGTCTTGATGGCGACGCCAATTTCAACTCCTTCAACCAGGCGCATTTCGTCAAGCACCAGTACACTTGGGTTGTATTGATCACTATACTGCTGGATTTCCTCCCACGGAATACGAATGACAGCTAGCTTACCGTCTAGGAAATATTCGATTCGCTCAATCAAAATACCTTTGTATTTTAATATCTCAGCAGATTTCTTCATAAATTCACGTCGACGTTCCTCGATAGTTGCTGGCGATGCACCAAGATGAGCTAGCTTACTCGCAACCAAGTATGCAGATTCACCAACGTTTTGTGTCGAAAGCCCAAGAGTGTCTGAAAGTAACCCAGCGAGCAAGTCTTCAGCTGCTTGGGTATTAATATTCCAGCCATGTGTTTCAGCAATCTTGTAGATAACCTCTGTACTGGAGGCGGCTTCCTCGACCACGAGCGTATGGTCAAAACTCAGTGTTGCTGCTGTTTCATGGTGATGGTCGATTACAAGCACAGGGTGAGTTTCCAGAAAATGTCTCGCGCCAGGAATCTGTAGGGCTTTACCGATCAACGTGTCGCTGCTCGTATCAACAATAATCGTAAGATCAGCAGAAGTGTCAAATTCTTGCGACACTCGATCCCAGCCATTGATGTAACGCAAATATTTAGGCGTTTCGACGTCGCAGTACAGAACAACTGTCTTGCCTAAATCGCTAAGAATCTCCTCGAGTGCAAGTGCACTACCAAGTGAATCGCCATCAGGATTTTCGGCCTGAATAACAAGAATTTTTTGTGCAGCCTCAATCAGCTCTTTTGCTTTGTCGAACATAACTCAAGTATATCAGATGAAACTAAGGTTTTGGCTTTAGAGAATCGAGAAGACTTTGTGGAATTGGACGAAGCGTACGCACATCCTTGTTGGTCATGCGCGAAATAGGAGGGAGAATATTATCAGCGGGGTTAGTAGGTCCTCCAGGAGTTCGTCTACGATTTTGCTCAGTTGTTATGACGGGGTTCAGTGTTATCACCGACGGAATACCAGCCGACAATTGAGCCAAAAATGTGGCTGTCGCAACCTCTGGTCGTACACGTGCGAGCGTCACATTAAATTCGAAGCGGTCGGATTTTGCGGCGCGAAGTCGTGCGCGTTCAAGATATGTCCTACGCTCACTTGATAAAGTATCATCCTCACCACCGACGACGAGCGCCACATTACGCCAGTGCTCATTCTCACCAAAGAACTTTACGCCGTCAACTGGTACCTCAACTGGTGCAAGTGATGAAGCTATACGTGGCTCAAGAATTGCATCGATGTTTTTGTCAGGATGGTCGCTCAGTACACCAGACTGTTGCATAATTCTATATAATTCTTGGCGACGCGCCAAGACGACATTATGACCAAACTCTTGCGCATGTTGTTGAGGTGGAATCTTAAGAATATCAACAATGGACGCATTAATGTATGTCCAATCATCCTCGCTAACAGGGCGAGATATTGCAAAAGATTCGAATTCTTGTAGTGGCATTACATAATCTATACAATAATCGGATATAAAAATCAATACTGAAGTTCATAGATGACTAGGTAAAATTAGTTGTTCTTAATAAAATCGAGAACTGTGTCGTGCTGCTGCTTGGTGATTTTAGACTGCGCGTACAGACTTTCAATGAGCTTCGTAATACCAAAGGCTGCTTCAATGACGTAGCCTTTTTCACGAATCATATCAAGTCCACCCTGCTCACGGTCAACCAGAACAATGAATTTTTCTATGACAAGTCCTGCGTCCTCTACCTGGGCGATTGCCTCTAGCTTGGAATCACCTTTCGTAATTAGATCATCAACGAGCACGACTTTATCGCCTTCCTCAAACGCACCTTCGACAGAGCTTTTAGTGCCGTGGTCTTTAACGACTTTACGAGGCTGTAACAGCTTACGGTGCAGTTTGTAACCAAGTGCCGCTGCAAGTGGCGTTGCTGCCTCAGGAACACCAGCTAGAAAGACTGACTCATCGGCGTCTGCGAGCATTTCACCATAGGCATTAATAATGGCGGCAAAGGTGTCAGGGAATGACTGTGCCTGGCGAAGATCAATATAAAAAGGTGAAACGAGTCCACTTTTGAGTGTGAACTCACCAAATTTTAATAGACCGCTATCAAACATTGCTGCAGCTACTTTTTCAATGGTTTGTGGGGATACTTCTGACATACGAACTCCTGTTATCTGTACTTATTAATTTCATCGCGAGTTTCTTTCGCACGTAACGCAGATGCCTGCGCAAAATCTTCATCGCTACCAGCATAGATAATATCACGCGACGAGCTGATAATGAGTCCTCGACTATTGAGTCCAAGTCCTGCTTCCATTGTTTCTTCGATATTACCACCTTGTGCGCCGACGCCGGGAACGAGAAAAATCATATTAGGTCCAACAATTTCGCGAATTTTTTTCATCTCTGATGGGTAAGTTGCGCCAACAACGAGGAGACAGTTATTGTTACCGTTCCATTTATCTCTAACCTTTTCGGCAACATGTTCGTAGAGAGGTGCACCATCTAGCAGTAAGTCCTGAAACTCACCGGCCCCTGGATTTGATGTTCGGCACAGTATGATCTGTCCTTTATCTTTGTAAGCTAAAAATGGCTCAAGTGCTTCGCTGCCAAGATATGGGTGCAGCGTGATCGCATCCATCTGTAAGTAGTCGTAGACGTATTCGGTGTAGCCTTCGTTTGTGCTACCAATATCTGCACGTTTAGCGTCCAGAATTGTTGGTATATTCGGATAATTCTGGTTGATATAATCTACGGTTTGTTTAAGCTGTTCAATACCACTAGGACCCAGGGCTTCGTAGAATGCACTATTTGGCTTAAACGCACAGGCAAACTCGGCGGTTGCGTCAATAATGGCTTTGTTAAAATCAAACAAAGGCGTCTGGCTGGTACGAAGGTGCTTAGGAAGCTTGTCAATAACTGGGTCGAGTCCGACACATAAGAGCGAGTTATTTTGATCGATTGAAATATTTAGCTTGTCAAAAAAACTTGTCATTATGTCTCTTGTTGTCTCCCGTATTACGCTTTAGTAACTATAATACAACAGATTCAACTATATAACGATCAACTTAACGCACTCCGATATACATCAGTAGTTTTTAGTGCTGTGTCCTCTGTAGTATACTATTAGATATGACTAAAGCCTTATTCTATGACCCTGCTCGCACATTCGAAGACAACTATGCGAACGGACCGTTTAATATGGACCAAAAAGATTATCGCGATGAAACTGTAGAGCCAAAGTTCCACTTCCTCGGCTTTCCTATTCAATCCCCATTTGGTATCGCTGCTGGTTCACTACCGACTTCACGTCATACCAACGCAGCATTTAAGCTCGGCTACGATGTCGTGGTATATAAAACTCAACGTTCGGGTGAATTTCCGAGTAACGCGTTCCCTAACGTACTGCCAATCGACGTAAAGGGCGATATTACGCTTGAACGTCTCAAGAAACCGTTCGTTGTACGTAGCAACTTTCCTAAGAATTTAAGAGAACTCTCAATCACCAACTCATTTGGTGTACCGTCCTATGGGCCATCCGTTTGGCAGGATGACCTTACACACGCAATAGCAGGCGTTGGCGCAGGGCAGCTGCTCATAATGAGTGTCGTTGGAACAATACGTGAAGGCATGACACCGTCCGAGTATTATGAGGATTTCGCACTCGCTGCACGCGAAGCAAAAGAATCTGGCGCGCAGGTCATTGAAGTCAACCTGTCATGCCCAAATGTTGCGAGTGAAGGTGTTATCTGCTATTCAATCGACGCTGTATACGAAATATGCAAGCTCACCAAAGAAGCGATTGGCGATACGCCGCTCGTTATCAAAGTAGGTTATTACGCCCCAGAACAACAAGACCTCCTCGAACGTATAGTTGAAAAAGTGAGCCCCTATATCGGAGCGATTAGCTCTATTAATACGCTTGCCGGTGAAATCGTTAAGGAAGACGGTACTCAGGCGTTACCCGGTAAAGGCCGACTACGTAGTGGTATTTGTGGTGCAGGAATTACATGGGCAGGTCTTGATATGGTAAGGCGTCTCGATACGCTAAGACGTGAAAAAGGCTACACCTATGAAATTATTGGTGTGGGTGGTGTGATGAGTCCAATAGAGTTTCATGAGTATCGTAAAGCGGGTGCTAATCTTGTACAGTCGGTTACAGGTGCAATGTGGAACCAATATTTGGCTCAAGACGTAAAAGCTAGTCTTTAAGGATTCTACCTGAGCCAGGTTTTGCAATTACTTTACCGTTCTCAAATACTAATTCACCACGAATATGAACTTTTTTGACCTTACCGTTTACTGTTTGACCCGCAAACGGCGACCAGCCACACTTGGTAAGCAGGTCATCATTTTTGATAACATATTCGTCTAAATCGACTTCGATATAGGTATCATCATCTGTCGGAATATTAAAGATTCGTGCAGGTGCAGTAAAACATTTATCAATAATCTGTTCACGCGTAATTCTACCTTGTTTTTCGGCAGTGAGTAATAGCGGCAACGTGGTCTCAAGCCCCGGTACGCCGTGGGCTCCGGCTTGTTTTTCTTCATCCGTATGTGGCGCATGGTCGGATTCAAAAATATCTATATCATCAAGGTGATCCCATAGGTATTCTTGATCTGCCTTGGTCTTAAGTGATGGGAGCATATCACCATATACTCCTAGTCGATCCAGGTCTTCATTGGTTAGGAATAGGTGGTGAGGACAAACACCGCACGTTACGGGGAGACCTTGTTGTTTGGCTACTATAATTTTCTCAAGGATTGCACGGCTTGGCATGTGGCAAACGTGAACTGGCCTGTTTAAGCCCTGGAGCGACTCAATTGCGACATCAATCACATCTTCTTCGACATGGAGTAATACAACGCTTTCCTTAGGCCACGCGGCATAGATCTCGCGCAGGTGTTTGACGTCTAGTAAGTAGCCACCCGTCGTATTGTTGAGGTAAAGTTTCAAACCGATAGTAGATTTAGCAGCTTCTTCGAATGTGTCCAAGTTATCGCCCAGCGACCCATAGTGAAACCCGATATCTGAGACGGCTTTTTTGCTCGCGATTTCGCGCTTTTCTTTGAGTCGTTCGATGGTTGTAATTGGTTGAGCGTTATTAGGCATGTCGATAACAGTCGTAAAACCACCAGCTAGTGCTGCACTGGTACCTGTCGTAAAATCCTCTTTCTCAGTTTGACCGGGATCACGTAAGTGAACGTGAATGTCAATTAAACCTGGTAGGCGTATCATATTACTCATAATGCGCGTCTCCCCTCAAGAGCATGCGTTAGGGTAATTTGATCAGCATATTCTAGATCGACACCAACCGGAATACCACGAGCAAGTCTCGTCATCTTTACTTCTATTCCTTCGTCGAGAATGTGGCGCTGTAAGAATAGTGCGGTCGACTCACCTTCTACACTGGCATTGGTCGCAATAATGACTTCCTCTACTTCATCGTCAACTAGGCGCTTTAATAGCTCTGGAATATGTAGTTGTTCTGGGCCGACGCCGTCGATCGGGCTGATAGCGCCTCCTAACACGTGATACGTGCCGTTAAATTGGCCAGTACGCTCAAGAGCAATAATATCAAGTGGCTCTTCAACGACCGCAATCAGCTTTTTATTACGATCTGGGTCGCTATACAGTGGTGAGACATCTTCGTCAGCATCAATAAGAGCGAAGGTTATGGGGCAACTTTTAACACCTGAGTGCAGTTTCGTGAGTGCTTGAGCCAGTTTATCACTCGTACTAGTATCAGCCTTTAGTAAAAAATAAGCGTATCGCTCCGCAGTGCGAGCACCTACACCTGGGAGGCGTCCGAGCTGATCAATGGCCTCAACGAGTGCCGATGGAAGAAGTTGTGCCAAGTAAGCCTCCTATAGTCCTAGACTACCGAGTCCGCCCATGAGCGGCTTCATTTTCTCTGCGGCAACTTCTTGCGCCTTGGCTAGACCATCGCGAATCGCAATTTCAATCCAGTGTTCTAGCTCGCCGATATCTTCTAGATCTACCTGTTCAGGATCAATTTTGATACTCTTGATTTTTAGTTCACCGGTTACTTGAATAACGACAGCGCCATCTCCTGCCTCAACTTCGATAACTTCTTTTTTTAGCTCGCTCTGTGCTTTACGCAGCTTGTTTAACATTTTTACTTGGTCAAAAGCCATGATTTTCTCCCTGTATTACTCACTCCAGTATACGTTACTAATTCGTCTTTTTGTAGACATAAAAGCGGTCAGCCTGAACAGATGCAGATGAAGTTACAATCCTTTGAATTTTAAATGTAGGATACGTCGTTGTGTTTGCATCGTGGGACACAGTGAACGTACCAGTGAGTGGCGCAGTAACGGCAACGTCCATGCCCTTACGATGATCAGCTACGACCCGGTAGAATGGCAGCTCATCGTTTGTTACAACAAGATGCTGAGTGTTCTTAGGTAGTAGTGATAAATCTTGTGAAAAGTTGGCAACCGTATAGGGATCATAGTGATAACCATAGACGTATCTTTCAAGCCCAGACAACACAAGTACGCCAACTAAGACAACCAGTGGGATCAGTCCTGCTAGTCGAGCATATGGGTTGAGCGGAAAGAGCCTATACCAGTAGCCGAGCAGGCTTTCAAGTCCAGTGGCGAGTAACAGTACGAGCGGCAGAAATGTTACGCTTGTAAAGTTAGGATTCGTAACAAGTATTGGGATGAGACATATTAGCCAGATAATAATAAGATAACTTTGCGTACTTTCGCGAGTACGGATTAATTTGTAAACACCAAAAACAATAATAAGCATTGATCCAAGTCCAAAGACTGGCGTCATTAGCCCTGTTGTACTTTGCAACGAGAATCCGACGTATTGTTGGGATAGTAACATGACGTTGGCTAAAATATTTGGCCATGTGGTTGGGATACCTAGGATTGTCAAGCCAAGCTCAGGAGTGCGTAAAATACCTAGAATAAGGGGCAAAGCAATAATAACACCGAGTAAGGCCGCAAATATAATCGGAGCCTTAGGCATCTGTCGCACGATGAACCGTAGGTGTGGGTGTAAAAGCGTCGCAACAGCTAGGGCTATAAGCGCATAGATACTAAGCGGTGTGTATAGGCTGAGGGCGGCGACGACAAAAAATAATATCTGCCATAACATCTGATACTTTACTTTCTTGGCAATCAACGTGCCCAGTAGTAGCAAACACACAGACCATAATACGTATAAGATTCCAGGTGTACCGTTTTGTGCAATAAACAAAAATTGCCCAGTCGTAATGGCAATAATTGAGGCTAGCACGGCAATATTAGGCTTAAACCATCGTTGGAGCAGGAGTATTAAACCCACTGCTGAAATTAAAGCAAGAACGAGCGAGGGCAACTTAATACTAAACTCGGTAACGCCGAACAAGTTAATACTCGCGAGCTGTAGCATATGAAAAGGTAAATTTGTGATCGCCAGACTCGTGATGCTTGTCAGATCAAGGCCGGATGTCTTGACGACTATATCCATTTCCTGGGTTGAAAGTCCGCCGGGGGTGTAAAGGCCTGCAAATATGAGAAGCCCAATCAAAAGAAGAGCAATCAGGCCGTAACCCAAATAATAGCGCCAGCGATAGATATAAAACGACGTGATATCAATACCCATATATTGTATCGATTATAGCACGCTGGCTATTCGTGTTTGCGGTCCAGCGACATGAAACGAAGTCGTTCAGGATGGAAGTATAACTCAATTTTGCCCGTCGGTCCGTTACGGTGTTTGGCGATGATGAGGTCGGTGAGATTCTCACGTTCTGTTTCAGGGTTATAGTACGCTTCGCGGTAGATGAACATAACAATATCAGCGTCTTGTTCGATTGACCCAGATTCACGTAGGTCGGCAAGTTGCGGGATTTGAGGGCTGCGAGATTCTACGGATCGAGATAGTTGAGACAGCGCAATGACTGGTACGTTTAGCTCCCTCGCGACAAGCTTTAAACCACGGCTAATTTCGCTGACTTCTTGGACGCGGTTGCCGTCGCCTCGCCCGCTCCCCTGCATCAATTGTAAGTAGTCAACGATGATGAGACCAAGCGGCTGTTCATGCATTGCGCGACGAGCTTTAGTGCGAATTTCGAGTACCGTCATGCCTGGTGTGTCATCAATAAAGATTGGTGCTTCGGCCATTTCACCCATTGCTTCTGATAATTTAGAGAAATCATCGTCGGATAGATTACCAGTGCGAATATTCCAGGCGTCAACTCCTGATGCATCGGCAAGCATACGGTCGACTAATTGTTCCTTACTCATCTCGAGGCTAAAGAACAACACGGGTTGCTTAGCAATTGTCGCCACATTATAAGCCAGATTTGTTACTAGTGTCGTCTTACCCATTGCAGGTCGGGCCGCTAGGATAATCAGGTCGCTTCGTTGCAGGCCTGCTGTCATGTTATCAAGATCGCGATAACCAGTGCGAACCCCACGAAGCGTTCCCTTGTTACGGTGTAGTTCCTCCATACGGTCGAAGCTTTCGGTCAAGATACTTTCGATACTAACAAGATCTTGCTTGAGGGATTGGTCGCTGACGCTAAATAACTCTGCTTCCGCTTTTTCTAGTAGTTCTTGGGTAGTTGTATCTTCGTTATAGCCTAGTTCCGATATCTCGCCACTGGCTTTAATCAAGCGACGTCTAACGGCTTTCTGAGCGACTAACTCCGCATAGGCTTCTGCATGTGCGGCCGTCGGGACATAGTTAGTTAGCTCTGTAATGTAGGCGGATCCACCTATAAGCTCAATCTCGTTCTTGCGTTTAAGCTCCTCGGTGAGGGTCAACAGGTCAACTGGTTTGTGTTTTTCATACAGACGCATCATGCCTGCAAAGATAATCGCATGACGCTTTTCGTAAAAGTCCTTGAACGTTACGTGTTCAGAAATATCGGCGAGCGTTTCTTCGTCAATCAAAACTGCACCGAGTAAACTTTTCTCGGCATCTAAGTTTTGTGGTGGGACTTTTCCCGCGGGAACTTCTTTAGCGCTCATCCTCGACGACTACCTCTTCTCCTCCGCCCATAATAGCAGCAACCGACGCGGCTTGGCTATCTTTGGGAGGGGGCGCTGTGGGTATCGTGTGGATAGTCAGTCCATAAACCCCAATCTCTTCTAGCGCTTTATAGAGCAGACTAGAGTACTTAACATCATCGAGCTTTTTCTTGTAAAATTTATTTGCCGCATAGATTGTTAACTTTTCGCCCTCCAGCTCAAAATGGCACTTGGAAAGGACGCTGTAGATGGCGACGTAGTTCTTGCGGGTGTGCTCGATAAGGGCGTTTGAATCGAATCCTGTACTACTCGGTTGTTTTACTCGGTCTGCCTCGGCTTCTTGTGTAACTTGTTTGTCATCTTCTGATTTGGATAATAGTGCTTCAGGATCCTTCGGTTTCGCTTGAGTTGCTTTCTTCTCTAACTCTGCAATTGTGGCGGTAACTTCGAGCACTGGTGAGGCTAATGCGACTGATTTTACGACAGTTTTTGGTGTTGCGGCCGTGCCAAGTACGCTTAGTAGTTTCAGGTTTGGCTGAGCACTTTTAGCAACATCGAGTAAGCTATCTAGAAGAGGTAACAATTGAGGCTTCTCAACAACTAGTTCACGAACGCGGACGGTTAACTGCTGGGACAATATTACGCCGTTAATACCCTGGTCAAATGCTTTATCAAGAAGTTGTACTAGTACTGCAATATCATGATCTTCGACGCTTGTGAGCAGAGCATCAATGATTTTTTTAGGAGCAAGACCAATCGAGGCTTCAATAAGCCCAGAGGTGATACCTGTCTTGCTATCAGCGACACTAGCGAGCTGATCTAGTAGGCTAATACTGTCTCGAAAGCTGCCATCTCCACGCTGGGCAATCAGTTCAAGCGATTCATCGTCAACTTTTATTTTCTCTGAGTCTGCAATAAACCGAAGGTGCTTAACAGCGTCCTGTGGCCCAATTGCCCTGAATGAAAAGCGCTGTGTACGACTGATGATTGTGGCGGGTAATTTATCGACGTCGGTAGTTGCGAGAATAAACACGACGTGCTCGGGTGGCTCCTCGAGAGTCTTTAAAAGAGCATTAAAGGCGGCCTTCGATAGCATATGTACCTCGTCGATGATGTAAACCTTCTTAGGTAGTGATACTGGTGCAATTTGCACTTTTTCGCGAAGGTCCCTCACGTCTTCGACGCCGTTGTTACTAGCTGCATCAATCTCGATGATATCCAAATTTGTTGCATCTTCGTCGTATGGTATTTGGTTAATTTCGTGTGCCAGGATACGAGCAATAGATGTTTTACCTACTCCACGAGGGCCTGTTAATAGATAGGCGTGTGAAATACGTCCCCGTTTAATTGCCTGCGCTAAGATATCGGTAACGTGTTTTTGTCCCACTACTTCATCTAGCGTTTTGCTACGATATTTACGATACAAAGCTCGTGCCATGTTTATATTACCCTATACTCCCCGACTCTCTCATGTCTTGCTGGCAATTATACTCTCTACGAGTTTTCTATAATGCCGTCTTTTTTACACTTTTTGTTTTCACCTCTGTGATGAGATAACTATAGCGCTTTTGCTTTATATGTGCAATATAAATCTTGAAATCTATTTCTTGAGCGAGGGATTACGTCTGAGTAGTGGATTGTCCGCTGATCGATATAATACCTTTGTAAGCGACCGAGTAACCTGTATAGCCTCTGCCTCCCTATTAAACCCTACATGACGTAACAGTGCTGGTTCAATGGGACCTTCACCTAGTATTTGAAGATCATGTTGCACATCATGAATGAGACGGCTAGCTCTTTGTATAGGATCTCGATCGGTAGTCGACAGTAACATGATGGGTGAACCTTCTACTACGCGTCTAATAGTTGCCGGATCTGGGTCTGGGGTTTCAAAGGCCACTTCAGCGTTTGCATGATAGACGCCACCTATTAGCCCATCAGGTAGTGAAAGAGGATGATTAATACCTGAAAAGGATCGGCTGAGCTGGAGATTTACGGCACTAGTTTCACCGATGCTAGGTGTAATACCAAGACTTTCTACGTAAGTGTTATATGTGTCTTTTTGGGCTCGGTGCATTGTTGGCATCGCGCTATCAAGCACCACTTCTTCACCCGGTTTGACGGCAAATATTGGGATAGAATTATCATTCATATATCTATTTTGTGTCCTTAATCTATTACCAGACATATTCGGGACATACAAATAGGAATCTATGACATGTAATTGAGCGAGTGCCCACTCACCAAGAGTGCTTCGCTCAACGGCTGTGTCGCTAAGCATCTCTCTTGCCGTATCAAGTGTCTCATCAATAACACGATGACGAACACGTTCGGACTCAGAGATGAAGGTAACCATTACGAGTTATTACAGAGCTGCTTCGACCGCTGCCCACTCGGCATCTAGGTTGTCTGCGGGGACAATAATCGTCACTTGGTCTCCCTCGGCAATTCGGAAGTATGTAACGCTCGCGAGCAAGATTCTATACTCATGACCACTGGCTTCTACGTAATAGGCTCCATCGTGCTGTACAAGTGTACCGATGATTTGTTTACGCTCTGTTGGACCAATTTGCTTGTAGATAAAGCTGCCGTCGTCTGCAATTGTTAGTTTAAGGATATCACCTTCAACCAACTTGGACTTACTGGCATAGTTTGCTGGTACTGGATATTCTTTGCCATCAGGCCCGGCCATCTTTTGACCATCAAATACACCCTCTACGACTTTACCGCTCGCTTCATCAGGGTGTGATGAACGTGGTGTTAGGACTGTTCCGTCATCACCGACGATACTAATAAGGAGCTCTTTGGCTGCTGCTAGGTTTGTTTCTGCTTCTTGAATCAGGGAATGTAATCGTTTAACTTGTTTTTCTGGTAATTCAGACATGGTAACTCGCAATTTCCTTTTGTCTATTTTTGGGTGGTATTACCTTTATATATACCAACCAAGCGTTATTTTGTCAATGCTTACTCCGAGTTGCTGTAGGGAGTAATTTATATTGGACTTAAGGCAAAAATATTGTATACTATATTTAGTATGAGCGTAGAATCTAACGACAACGTGTTTGAAGAATACAAACCTGACATTTTGCAGGCTGAAGAAGATGTTATGTGGTCAATAGGTCAATATGATGCAACAGATGAGGAATCATTTGCAATGGGTGCACGCATGAGCCTGCTGCGGCTTGCAGGATTTCCATCAGGACAGCTTGATAAAAAGAAAACCTCCTTTAATAAACATGCATCAACAGAGACATTCACAAGTGAAGCTCATTATCGTATAAGATATGACGGAAGCTTTATGGGCACTCCCCTTAATTTCAGCATGTATGAAGTTCAGTACGGGGCTGAACGAACAGTGATGACGCGTCGCAAATTTGCTGTCTCGGCGCTTGCAGGTAGTTCTTTCAAATATATTGAAAGAACACGCACCAAGCCTGTTCGGTTAGGTGATGATCGCACCGTTGACGCCGCACGACTCGACGCTGGCTTGCCCGTTAAGATGGATGAATGGTATCTTCGACATTTTCCTGAGGCTGATATTGATAACCTCTTAAGCGCACGTCTCAAATCCCGTGCAGGACGAGTACGCTTACTGCATAAGGCTCGTTCAAGCCTGCTACCGATCCTTAGTGGCTTAAACACTACGCTTAATCAGAACCCGAAGTTGTTTACTGATGCCGATAGTCCCTCTGCAGAGGACGGACCTTTGCTCAGCTAATTCTCAGACTCATCAAATTAAGTAAAATTTTTCCACATGCTTTTATGGGGTCAAAACAAAAGTGTTGTATATTTTGCCTACAAAATACCACCCTATTCGGGTGGCAAAATGTGGATTGATTCAAATTGATCGAATGATTGGTATTAGCTAAGTTCGACTGTAGCACCTGCTTCTTCAAGCAGTTTCTTGGCAGCGTCAGCTTCGTCTTTACCGATTTTTTCTTTAACAGGTGCAGGTGCGCCGTCAACGATTGCTTTAGCCTCACCAAGTCCAAGACCAGTGATTTCCTTAACAGCCTTGATAACAGCAACTTTCTGAACACCAGCATCTTTCAATGTTACGGTGAATTCAGATTTAGCGTCCTCAGCAGGGGCAGCTTCACCACCGGCAGCAGGACCAGCAACAGCGACAGCTGCAGCGGCTGGCTCGATGCCATATTCGTCCTTAAGGATGTTCTTTAGTTCGTTAACTTCTAGTACAGTAAGCTTTGTTAGCTCTTCTGCGATTTTCTTAATGTCAGCCATAATAGCCTCCTTGTATTATTTACTTAATTGATTAATTGGTTGCTTTGGCGGCTACACCATCGAGTAGATTGTGTAAGTTGCCAGACAGAGCATTTGTGATGTCGTGTACTGGTGAAAGTAACTGGGCGACAACCTCGGCAATGAGTTGATTCTTGCTTGGAAGTCCCGCAAGAGATTTAACGTCATTAGCGCTGAGTAGTTTGCCCTCTCCAGAAAACGCACCAGCGAATTCAAGTTGTGGGTGCGTTTTTGCAAACGTACTTAGTACTTGAGCTGGAGCAACTTCGTCAGTGTCGCTAATAGCATAGAGCAACTGTCCAGTTAGTGCCGAAGTGTCGACGCCTTTATAAGTCTCAATTGACTCTAGGGCTACACGGACAAGTCGGTTCTTAACAACGGTGATAGTTACGCCTGCAGCGCGAGCAGCAGCACGAAGCTCCTGAACGTCAGCAACGTTGAGGCCACGGTAGTACGCAAAAACAGCCATTTTAGATGCCGTTAGTGACGCGCTAAGCTCTGCAACCAAAGTGTTCTTTTTATCGCGGGTAATTGCCATAAAAATCCTTTCTTTGATTTAATGTTCATTCGACCAAATTGTGAATGTACCGACACAGGCAGCTTAAGGGGAAAAGAAAAAGTCTTTGGACCTCGCACTGCCAAAGACTCATCGAACAATGTATGTTTTACATGATACATATTATCCTGGGTAGCTGATTAAGTGTTTGATTGACTCATTCACCGCTACTGTCTTTGGTAATGTCTAGATAAAGTATAGCAATCTCCGTTATTGTTGTCAATAAAGCTCTACGCTACGGCTGGTGTATACGCGTATAGTGTATACATTAGCTCTAGCGTCTCTGGGCAGAAAGTGTCTTAGTACGGTATAATGGATACTTGTCGTAAGGAGCAAATCCGCTTTTTATGATGCATTTCGCAGCACCGAGATCCGGTACTGTGGGAGAGGGAGAAATGAGCATTACTACGGTCGTGGGACCACGCAAGAAACCCTTCATCGAGGGGCTTTCTGGTGCCTACGAGTGGACCGACATCGACTACAAGGTCAAGTCGTTCCGCATGAACCTGGCGGGCCGCAAGCTCGTCACCACCGAAAAGCAGTACAAGCAAGGCATTCGTGATCTCAAGATCACAACGGGCTACAAGAAGAAGGATCTGCGTCGTGCAGTCTGTCGTCAGCTCATGACCCAGTATCCGGCCGACGAGATTGCTCGCGACCAGACTCCGGCAATCAGGCTGGCACTGACCTTCACGGCCTAGCCCCTGCGGGATCGACGACAACGAAGTTGTCGATCCCGCAGGCTTGCGCCAATTTCCCCTCTCACCAACGAGCCCAGTGCTCTGCTATTTTTATAGACGTGGGCACGGGCTCATTTTACTTTTAAAAGTTTAACTTGTTACGAATTTCTTGTTGAATTATCTCAATTGGTCGCATTATGCCGCTTTCATCAACGCATTGAATTGCCGTAAATTCGTTTGGATATAACCGACAAAGTTCTTCGTAGTTTGCTTTTGCTTTCTCTAAATGATTTGGGTCGGCCTCATGGATATCACGCTTTTTGTTCGTGTACGGACGAGTGTCTTTTTTATCGACGTTCGCTTGGGCAAGGTCTGTTGGCAAAATAAGGACGATATTGATGTCTGGCCTTGGTATACCGAGCGTGCCGTATTCAGTCTGCACCATTCGATCGTAATATGCGTGTCGTTCTGCTTCGTTATCAAATTTTGTACCTTGGTGTGCCAAGTTGGATGCTACGTAGCGGTCTGCAATAACGATGCCGTTGTCTTTGGCAAGTTGTGAAGTTATAGCGTCTTTTGCAGCAAATCTATCTATGGCATACGTCAAGCTCGCTAGGTCTGCTGGAACTGCGTTAACATCTCCATAAGCACCATCTAGATATTTACCTGCATAGTATGCTGAAGGTTGGCCGTATTGAGGGAAGCTAACTTTTAGTACATCTTTATGTAATTCGTTTTGCGCAAACTCAGCCAGGAGCGCAGACTGGGTTGCTTTGCCTGATCCATCGCCACCTTCGATTGCAACGAATACGCCCATACTATTACTTCATCCCTTTGGGAAGTAGGTCGATGACTGGTGCAGGCTTGCGGGAATCTTTGTAGGCACGGGGCAACATTTGCTCTGGGTTCCAGGTACGGATAAGTTCGTCGAGGTCTGAGGTGTGTTGGTACTTACCACTGATACCGTCGCGACCATCACTATAATCACCCTCAACTGGACCAGTCTTGTGAAAGATCAATTGCCCAATACGTTCACCGACAGGCAAGACAACCGATTCGTGCTGGTTTAAGTTATAAATCTCGAGGGTAATACGGTTGATGTATCCGGGATCGATCCAGCCGGCGTCGAAACATACTGCTACGCCGTTACGCCCCCAGCTACTACGAGACTTCACCTCACTAGCGCCACCATGTGCACGAATACCAATAAACTCATGGGTATGAGCTAGAATACGCTCACCGGGCTGCAAGACGATAATCGGGTGGTCTTCGGGGATATTCTCGAATAACTCGTAGCCGTTTTTTTGGCACCATTCTTTGTGAGGAATTGCCTCAAGCGGACCCTTAAAGTAGCGGTCAACGTCGGTTTTAACAAATGGATTGTAGACACGTGATTGTTCTTCGTATTCTTGTTTGTAAAAATAATGTCCTAGGGTAAAGTCCAAACTCGCCTCTGATACGTATTTGTCGTTAAATGGCACACAGACGATCGTTCCATCTTTAATCGCAGCCTTAATCTCGGTATTACTATAGACACTCACGTATGCACATCTCCCCTAGTTTTTTCCCTGGTATTACATCGATTGTAACATGCCAGAGGACTCCGTTACTATAATCTGCTACCATGGGAGTATATGAAAAGTATTATCGTAGCCTATGACAAAAACCGCGGAATTGGTGCCGCTAATGACCTCTTGTGGACGCGTGATTTGCCTGCTGATTTACGCCATTTTAAGGAAGTGACAACCGGTCATAGTATTATTATGGGTCGAAAGACGTATGAATCACTCGGTCGCCCGCTGCCTGATCGCCAGAATATCGTCATTAGTCGTGATTTAGAACCGGTTGAAGGTTTTACGGTTGTTCGTAGCTTGGACGAGGCGTACCAGATGGCCACTAGCGATGACGTCTATGTTATTGGTGGCGGACAGATTTATGAAATCGCACTCGATACGGTTGATCAGCTGCTTGTTACAGAGGTAGATGAAGCATTTAACGCCGAAGTTTTCTTCCCAGCGACTGATCTAAATGTATGGCAAGAAGTTAGTCGTGAACATCACGATAAGGATGATGCCAACAAGTATAACTACGATTTTGTTGTCTACAAACGTCGCTAAACAGCGATAGGCGCTTTGATTGGTGGGTATGGGTCGTAGTCAACTAATTCGATGTCGTCGAATGTAAAGTCATCGATGCTTTTTACAGCTGGATTCAGTTTTAGTTTTGGTAGCGCACGTGGAGTACGTGAGAGTTGCTCGTCGACTTGTTCGAGATGATTCAAGTAGATATGAGTATCTGCGAGTGTGTGGACGAACTCACCAGGTTCGAGGCCTGTAACCTGCGCAACCATAGATAATAACAGCGAGTATGAGGCGATATTAAATGGTACGCCCAGGAACGTATCGGCGCTTCGCTGGTAAAGCATAAGGTCTAATTTGCCGTCTCGGACATAGAACTGAAACATATTATGGCATGGTGGCAAGCCGCCAATTCGAACAATTTCGTCGATTTCGGCTACGTTCCAGGCGCTGACAATATTGCGACGCGAATCTGGGTTGGTTTTGATCATGTTGATCGCTTTTTCGATCTGATCGATATCACCACCGTTACCGTCTGGCCAGTGTCGCCATTGAACTCCATAGACAGGTCCTAGGTCTCCCCATTTCATCGCAAAATCATGATCAGTTGCTACCTTACCGATAAACTCTTTTATACCAGTTTGCCACTCCTCACTTGATGCGTCTGGAACTGGCTGTTTATTAGCCAGTAAATAGGCTTTGTAAGGCCATTCATCCCAGATGTGAACGTCATTTTTCGCGAGATACTCGATATTACCGCTGCCTTGCAAAAACCACAGTAATTCATGTACGACACTTCTCATAAATAATTTTTTTGTTGTGACGGCTGGAAAACCCTCTGACAAATCGTAGCGAAGTTGGCGGCCGAATACGCTAATAGTACCGGTGCCTGTCCTGTCGGTTTTTTGTATTCCGTTCGTTTTTATATCCCGCAGTAGGTCAAGATATTGTCGCATGTGTCCCCCGTTCTTAGTATCTCTAGTATGACATATTGGAAGTCATTTTGCACTCAATACGAATCGCCTCGGGTCACGTCAAAACTTACATATTAGCCGGGTCCTGTCGCTCGGTCCACCCCTACTTCTCGCTGGTCTACCAGACTCGAAGTGGGTGTTGCCCCGCCTCGCGCCACCCGTTAGATTACTTTAACTGTCGTAAAAGCGTTAGTTTGTAACGTTCTCAACCTTGATACCAGGACCTTGGGTGGTGCTGATGCTGGTTGATTTAACGTATGCAGATTTAAGACTTGATGGCTTTTGGCTTTGTAGGCTATCGAAGAACGCTTTTGCATTCTCAGCGAGCTTAGTAGCGCCGAAACTGACTTTACCAATTGAAAGGTGAACGATTGCTTGCTTGTCGACGCGGTATTCAACTTTACCGGCTTTAGCCTCAAGGGTAGCCTTCGCTACATCGATTGCAACCGATCCACTCTTAGGGTTAGGCATAAGTCCACGAGGACCTAGGAGCCTTGCATATTTACCAAGACGTGGCATGTACGCCGGCGTCGCAATGAGAACGTCGAAATCGATATTCTCTTTATCAAGTTGAGCGAGGAATGTCTCATCGCCAACAACGTCAGCGCCTGCTTTTTTAGCAGCTGCGTGATCTGTTTCAGGAGCGAATACGGCAACACGGATTGTTTTACCCGTACCGTTTGGAAGTGATACCGTTGCACGAATGTTTTGATCTGCTTGGCGAGGGTCAACGCCTAATTTGACGTGGATTTCGACGCTAGCGTCAAATTTGCTTGGGCTAGTCTTGGTCGCAAGATCCAATGCATCTGCAAGTGAGTAGATGGTGTCTTTCTCGACGAGTTTAGCGACTTTTTGATATGCTTTACCGCGTCGTTCGATAATCGGACGAGTAACAGGGCGTGGACCCTTAGTTTGCTTGGCAGCGGCTTCCTCGGATTGAGGAGCGGTGTCGCCAGATGCTTTACGCTCTTCCTTGGCGATCTTCGCTTCAGCTTCGGCGATAGCTTTTTCGCTTCGTTTACCACTTTTGGCTAGTTTTACGTCTGCTACTTCTGGTGCAGATCCGTCCTCAGTAGTAGCAGCCTCTACGACTGGTGTTGATACACCAGCGATAGCTGCTTCTATCTCAGCAATTGTATTCTTGTCTGTTACTTCTAGGTTCAAAGCTTTAGCTTCAACCAGTAAATCGGCTTTCTTGGCCATAGGTGTTAACCCTTTCTGTGGTAGTAACGGCTTCTTAGGCCTTCCAACATTGATTGTTATGCTCGTATAGTAGCATTTAAGGAGTTAATTTGCAACTATGACGGTTGCATTCACCTACCATAACCATTATGATGAAGACTATATGGAAAACTTGAAAAAGAAAATAGAAGAGACTGGATTTAGTGGTGAGTTGGACGACAGTAATGCGTCGCTTGAGTTTTACTCACACGATGCATCGATGTTCGAGATCAAACCTGAACTTATCGTCGCACCAAATGATGCCAGGGATGTTGAAACGCTTGTTAAATTCGTCGCTGAACATAAAAAAGCTCATCCTCATCTGTCGTTGACGGCACGAAGTGCCGGTACGGACATGTCTGGTGCTGCGATCAATGATTCGATTATCGTCGACTTCAAACGCCATCTTAATACACTTATCGATATCGGTCCTAAGAGAGCAACGGTTCAACCGGGTCTTTTATTTAAAGATCTTGACGTTAAGGCGGCTAAACATGGTGTGCTTTTGCCAAGCTTTCCAGCTAGTCGAGATCTGTGTTCAGTTGGAGGCATGATTAATAATAATTCAGGTGGCGAAAAGTCTCTTGAATTCGGCAAAACGCAAAAGTACGTTCCGCACCTACGTTTTGTTTTTGCCGATGGTATTGAACGGATCGTTAGGCCGCTAGATAGGACCGAACTTGATGCAAAAATGAGCCAAAACGACTTTGAGGGCAAGATATATAAGGATTTATTTGAACTAATAGAGGCAAACTATGACGCCATTAAGGCTGCCAAGCCACACGTAACCAAGGATTCAACTGGTTATCGATTGTGGGACGTATGGGATCGTGAGACTGGCATATTCGATCTGACGCAGGTAATCATCGGTGGACAAGGAACGCTCGGTTTCGTTACTGAGGCGACCTTTGATCTTGTACCTCGTCCGCAGCATTCTGGTCTTTTGGTACTATTCCTTCGAGATATTGAGGACATTGGTGAGCTCATTAACAAAGTTTTGGAACATAAACCTGCAACATTTGAGGGGTTTGATGACCAGACGTTATGGCTGAGTATACGATTCATGCCAAGCTTCCTCAAAATGCTTGGTCCAAAAAGATTCATTCATCTGTTATTTACGCTTATTCCTGACGGTATACAGTTACTAAAAGGTTTTCCAAAGCTTGTACTCATGGTTGAATTTACCGGTGAAACCGAGCATGAAGTCCGTGAAAAGATAAAATCGCTTCATAAGGACCTGGGACCACTTCGTGCAAGGTATGAGATTAACGGCTTTGAAGAAGATCCAACAGAGGGAATGAGCGAGAAATTCTGGATTATGCGCCGCTATAGCTTTCAATTACTGCGTACAAAGGTAAAAGACAAGCACACAGCGCCGTTCATTGATGACTTTGTTGTTAACCCAGAGCACTTGGTCGAGTTCTTTCCAAAGATTCGCAAGATTATCAAAAAATATAAACTATTTGCTACTATCTCCGGTCATATGGGTGATGGTAATTTCCATATCATTCCATTAATGAAGCTGGAAGATCCTAAAGATCGCAAGAAACTACTACCTGCTATGACAGAGGTAGATAATCTCGTTTTGAAATACAAAGGTTCGATTAGTGGTGAACATAATGATGGACTCGTCCGAGGTCCATGGTTGGAGCGAATGTATGGACCCAAGATCGTTCATTTATTCCGCGAAACCAAGAACATCTTTGACCCCCAACACATCTTTAACCCACACAAAAAGGCTAACGCTACCTGGGACTACAGTTTCTCGCACATTCGTGAACATTTCTAGGCTTTAGGTGGCAAGCCCTGCCCCTTTACTGCACCTGGTGCCGTTGTGGCAGTTCCATGATAACAACTAATCGAATACGGAAAGTCCTGTGTCATCACGTAGTGATAGCTTGTCATTAGTTTACCGTCTAGATTGATTTGACTGACGATACCATGACATTCATCGAGATCATTTGTTGTTAGAACGTTTCCACTCGCGATGGTCGGCCCTGTAATAGGATACCCGTCGATTGCGTAACCAATAACGGTTTGTATATTGATGTCGGTGATACATTTGCTCAGACTGTGATAGTGATACTGCCCTTCTTGTTGAGGATGTCCACTACAACTATCCTGGACTTCCCATGCACCAGCGTCTCGTCCACCAGCGTCAAATGCATCAAATAACGCCACCCCAGTTGTCATAACGCCAATAACTCCACCGTTCAAGCAGCCTGGTGATGATGCAGCCGTCGGTGTTGCTACTAGGGTGTAAACAAACGTTTGCGCTTTGATTGTATTAGGATTTCTGTCGTATAGGTAGGCGGGGTCGGATGACGCTATAGGAAAAATTCCAGTTGTATGGTTAATTGGTAGGTCGTTGGTTGTAATGACTCGATTAGAGCCACTGATCACCATACTATAGCTTCCCTTCCAACTGACAGAGCCATTCACAGCGACCTTTTTGTTAACATCATATTCAGTATTATTATTCATAAACCATGGACCGCGGGTACCTGCTCCGCCTTGACCCGATTGTGTTGTACATGTATATACATAGCCCACTTTTTGTGAGTCTGTGAGGTATTTGTTGTCGCCAACAGGCAAAATACCACTGGCATATTTGTCGCCATATTTTTTGTTGGTATCAAGCTGTAGTCCAGGCACTGGTGTAGGAATGCTATTATCTGATGTCGCGGTTGTTTTTGTCTCTGTAGATTTCGTTGTTGAGCTGGTTCCTGATACATGTGCGATAGCGGTTTTAGGGTGCTGCAATAGAGCGGTAAGTATCAGCAACGTGATTCCTGCCACAACAATCGGGATAGCGATACTAAGTAATAATTTCCAATACTTTTTAATCAAGTTCATAGCTTTAATTCTTGGTATGTAGGAGCCCACCCCATTCAACAACGGTAAATCCAACCCTATTTGGCGCCACGAAAGTTTGGGCAGGAATAGGGACGGATTGGTCTAGTCCCCGCATGTCCAAAAATACGCGGATAAGTGAAGTTGGTTGTGGGCTGATGGTGAGTGGGGCCAACTCGTTCATCTGGGCGGTATTTAACCAGGATAGACGCACATATGGCTTGTGAGGGATGCGACTTTGCCAGTAGTCCATAAAATCGTTTGTCTCTTTGATGTTTAGTCCTTGAGCAAACAGTTGGGTTCGCATAGTACTTGCCGCCTTCGCGTATGGGACAACGGTGCCACTGACTATTCCAGGATATTGTCCAAAGCCTGTTCCTTCCCAGAATAACGAACTATAGCTTAATCCATTATAGGTAAGTTGACCGCTCGGAGTGGCCACGACATTCTTCCAGCCCTGCGTTGGGCTGTAGAGAGGCTCAGATGCAGTTACACTAGCTCCTACTTTGACGCTGACAGTCTCTGTTTTTGCTGGGTATAGATAAATAACCGGTTTACCACATCCGCCAACTGCGGCGTATGTATCGAGTGAGTATATCAACCAGCCATTGTTAGCAGACTTATACGCAAGAACTGCGTGACTGGCAAGAAAATCTGCAAATGGAACAACCGCTGGTGCACCATCATAAGAGTTAAAACTTGTATACTCATCATAAAGGACTTTAAGGAGACTGGCGGTAGAATCCTTAAATGCATAAATTGTTTTGCCGGTATCAGACTTACCAGCTGGTACGAAATCAGCGTCAGTTAATAGATCCGTTCGACTGACTGATGAGCCAATTGCCCCACAGCCTCTTACTATTCCGCCAATCATTCCAGAGGTCGGTGTGCTATTATCCCAACTATATTTATCAACCGTCAGGTTTGTCGGAGTATAAATCATGTTAATTCGAGTACCGATAGCAGTATCTACCGCGTAGTTGATCGCCGTGAGTCCGGTATCGACGTACTTGCGCTCAATTTTAATCAGCTTACTCGATCCAAGTGTCTGAAGTGTCGTAATTGTAACTGATTTATCCGTTGAAGAATCATTGATCTGGTCGCCGAGTGTTGGGTACGTTGGAGCACTGACCGACTCACCGTTACCAATAGATAACGATGTAGGCAGGCTCAGAGAGTCATAATGAATGTCCTTGTTGATTGTAACGTTACTTGACCAATGATCGGCCGTCCAGCCGTCGATAGTACCTTTCGTATCAGTAGAACTATAGTCGGTGTTAGCATTTGGCTGGGCAATAAAAATCGCTTTACCGTCCGGCTGACGTTCGAACAACTCAATGTCAAGGCCTATTTCTGCCGTTGTCGCCATCACGATTACATTATCACCGTGCTTACCAACCTCATAATAGTTTGTCGTCGTGCCTGAGTCAGTGTTAACAATATAGCCTGGATCAGCGATTGGTTTTGAGACGCCTGTCCAAGTTTCGCCTGTAGTTGGCTTGATGTATCTTGCAAGCGTATCAGGAGCAGCAACTTTGTCGGTTGCGGCTTTTGTGGTTTGTGTCGTTTTCTTGGCTATATTTGTCGTTTGTTTTTGGGTAAACCACCACCATACACCAACCGCGAGGGCTGCTAAAACAAGAACTGTGATTACGAGGATCACGATTAGCTTCTTCTTGTGAGATTTTTTCTTCACTGGAAGATCAATCGGTTGAGGCTCTTCGACTCGAGGGACTGTATGTGAGGTGTGCAGAGTTTGGGGCTCATCGCTATCGGTAGTAATAGCATCTTGGGCCTCGTCGCTCTTGTTTTCTCGCATAGTAAACTCCACTTAATTGCTTATAATCATAAGCTTTTTATAAGTAAAATGGAAGAGAATTAACTAGTCTTTGACTTCAATGCCCATTGAGCGAGCAGTACCAGCGATGACCTTGACTCGGCCGTCCATGTCAATTGCGTTTAGCTGATCCCTTTTGAGTTCAGCAATTTCTTCGAGCTGGGCACGTGTAATTGAACCAACTTTTTCAGAGTGTGGCTTGCTACTTCCCTTTTTGATGCCAGTTTTCTCACGGATTAGGTCGTCAACGGGTTGACCAAGCGACTTCCATGCGAATGTACGGTCTTCGAAGACTTGTAGGTGAACAATCACATCTTTACCTTGGAGTTCTTTGGTTGCGTCGTTAAATGGGTTAATGAAATCCATCATGTTTAGACCCCATTGACCGAGAGTTGAGCCTACTGGAGGACCTGCTGTCGCACGACCAGCGGGAATACGTAATTTAAGATTTCCGATAACTTTTTTTGCCATATAATTCTTTCCTTGTACTAAATAATTTTGAAGCTTTATTTAGTGCGTAACTGGGGTATTATACCTTACGAACCTGCAAAGCGTCAAGCTCCACTGGGGTGTCGCGGCCAAACATACTGACCATAACTTTAATCTTGCCCTTTTGGGTGTCAATCTCTGAAATAGCACCGTCAAATCCCTTGAATGGACCATCTGTGATGCTAACGACTTCACCGGCTTCAAAGTCGATGTGGTGCTTAGGGTCTTCGACACCCATACGCTTCTTGATTTTGCTGATTTCGCTATCTGATACGGGTGTTGGTTCAGTTCCTGTTCCAACAAAGCCAGTAACGCCAGGCGTGTTACGGACAATATACCAAGTCTCATCAGTAAGTTTCATCTCAACCAGTGCGTAACCCTGGAAAATCTTTGTTTCGACGACCTTACGTTTGCCGTTTTTGATTTGAATTTGTTTCTCTTTTGGAACCATAACATCAAAAATCTTGTCGGCCATATCAACAGCGTTGATACGCTGGCGAATGCTATCAGCTACTTTTTCCTCATAGCCACTATACGTGTGGATGGCGTACCATTGGCGGGTTGAATCATATCGGTTTTGTGACATTCGGGTTCCTTACTTTAAAATTTGTTCAAAAATAAACTTAAATAATACGTCGAGTAGGAGGATCAGGCCGACGAAGAATCCTGTGAAAAGCAGAACAGCACCAGTTAGGCTCCACGTAGCCTTACGGTTCGGCCAACGGACTTGACGTAGTTCGTACCATGCGCCTTTAAAGTATTCGCCTAAGGAGACAAATGGCTTCAAAAACTTAGGAGTCGGACGCTTAGGAACGACTAACTTTGTTTTTTTCTTTGTGACGATTTTTGTAACTACGGTCTTTTTTGGTGCAGTTGCCACGATTTACTCCAATTTAAAAGTCTGCCGTATGCAGACTGTCAAGTAGCATTGTAACGCTTTATAGCGTGCTCGTCAACCGTGGTATTATATGTACAATATGGTTGAGCTTATTCTATCCATTCTTTATGTCTTACTGACACTATTAAGCGTTTTTTTCGCATGGAAACTCATGTACGCGTTCAAGCATTTCAAAATGAAAAGATTACTGAGTGAGCCAAGTATGCTCAGAGACATGCCAAGCGTCAGTGTGTGTATTCCAGCCAGAAACGAAACTGCGGCTATGTCGCAGTGTCTTGAGAAAGTTATCGCTAGCACATACCCAAAGCTTGAGATTATTGTACTTGATGACGACTCTGCAGATAATACATCATACCTTATTAAGTCTTTCGCGCATGCGGGTGTGCGTTTTGTTGAAGGCTCGCCGTTACCTGATGGTTGGGTCGGTAAAAATCATGCACTTCAGGGACTACTAGACGAAGCCAGTGGGTCCCTCGTACTTTATATGGATGTCGATACACAGATCCAGCCAGATACAATTGAGCAGCTTGTTTCGTATATGCGACAAGAGAGGGCGTCTATGATATCGGTTCTGCCACTTCGAACTGATAACTGGCGTACCAGTGTGTTATTTGGATCAATGCGCTACTTTTGGGAGCTAATCTTACACCGTAGTCGCAAACCAGCTGTAGCAAGTAGTGCGTGGATGATTAATCGCCAACTACTAATCGACGAATTTGGCGGGTTTAACACCATTAAAAACGTGATTCAGCCTGAGTCTTCGCTGGCAGCACATTTTGCCGAGAAAAAGGCTTATAGTTTTTTGATAGGTACTCCGCTTCTCGGGGTAAGTTTTGAAAAAAAGTGGCTATCGCAAGTCGATACAAGTATCCGTTTGTTGTATCCCATTGTGGGCGGAAGACTGTTCAAGGGGTTGATCGCAGCGTTAATTTTAATTTTGCTCAATTTACCGACATTTTTTGTAATAGATGGTTTTTTTGATGGCTGGACTGTTATCCAAATAGCCGCCTCGTGGCAACTATGCGTATTTGTCGCCATTTATGCACTGTACCTTGATACGGTTTGGAAGCGCGGCTGGTGGGTCGGTGCGCTCTTATGGCCTTACATTATTGCCCAGGAGTTCATACTTCTTGTGTTTAGTATTGTTGGATACCTGCGCCACAGTATCACTTGGAAGGGTCGTTCAGTAATCGCCTCCGCTACTTCTTTACGGGCAAAGTAAAACTAAACGTTGAACCATGGTTCAGACGACTAACTAGTTCGATCTTGGTACCAACTTTATGAGCAAGCTTGGCGGCTACGTATAGACCTAGACCTGTACCGCTGGTTTCACGAGTACGGTAATCCTCACTGCGATAAAACTTTTGATATATTTTGCCTTGGTCAGATTTACTGATACCGATGCCACTGTCTTTTACAGCGAACTTAATCACCCCGAGTTTCTGTTTGACGCTCAGCGTTACAGTACCTGTCTTGGTGTATTTGATCGCATTGGTAATAAAGTTCTGCAGCATTTCTTCGAGGTATAGTCGGCTAGTACTAACGTGTCCTAAGGTTGCCCCTAGATCAAGATTAAAGTGTAGGCCTTTAGCGGTTGCCTCTTTGTCATACTCTTCGTGTAGTTTATGGATCATCTCACGAACATCAATGTCCTCAGGCGCGTCGGCTACTCCACGCTCAGCTCTAGATAGTGTACTGAGATCGTTAACCATTTTGGCCAAGTAAATAATCTGTTCGTGTGCCATGTCAATGGCGTCAGACAACATTTGTTTGGTGTGGTCAGGATGCGACATCATAACCTGCACATTTGAAATCGTACCCTCGACAATTGTTATTGGAGTTCTTAGCTCATGACTGACAACACTAATAAATTCATCACGCTCTTCCTCAAGACTCTTCGACTTCGTAATATCACGCATGATGACAATGTAACCATCGTGTGTTTCTGCTTTTTTGGTACGACTGTAACTGCTTCTAATTGGTGAATATGTTACAGCAAGGCGGATTGTTTCGCCGTCCTTGTAGGTATAATTCAGATCATCACGGCTTACTGCTGCCTTGGTTGTCTTTAGCTGATCGAATAGACTTACTGACTTACCTTCTTTGTCGACGAGCTGAAGAAGATCATCGATATGTCGTCCATCGAGATCATCATTAGTATCGAGCAGTATCAAGCTTGAGGCATTATAGACTGTTACGATACCCTCTTTATCGGTGCTAAGTATTGCATCCGCCAAATTATTAACGATAGTCAGCACCCTATCACGTTGCATTGTTTCTTGACGTTTGCTCAGAAGCAGTTCCGCATGGTCAACTTCCTGCGATTTCGAAATACTGAGAGTTACAAGTCCACTAAGGACAATTGCGACGATTGTAATGAGGTCGTATTCGATAATTATGGGAACACTTCGCCAAAAATATATATCTACTCCGGCAACTATTAAAAAGGTCAAAATACTGAGGTTAACGCCACTTCTTGAGAAGTATATGTTCGATGCAAGGAGTAGAAGGATCCAGAATGCAACAAATGGCGTTGCTACGCCAGCGACGAACAGTAAATATCCCGCCGCTAAAAGATGGTATCCAATTAGTCGTAGGGCTGAATCTCTTTTTGATTTGCTGTGATCAATGAACTGCATAATACCGATGAATAGCCACCAGAACGAAATCGCATAGAATGGTATATCACCAAAGTAATGTAAGTTGTCGGCATTGCCAGCACGAATATAAAAACCATACGCTATTAAAATAATAGGAACAATCAACCCTGCATAACGGATTGCTTTCGCAGCTTGCGGCGTGTAACTAGGTCCACCCTTATACATCTTATGCTTGATTATACATGGACGGACGCTATTTATATAGAAGGATTCTCAGCTTTTAATGCTCGGCGGTGGGCTTTATACTCTGGGTCGCCGGATTCAACGAGCTTCCAAAACTCTGTGCTGTGGTTCATGTGCGTTGTATGAGACAATTCATGAACGATGACATAGTCAATAAGTTCAAAGGGTAATTTCATCAGAGCAATGTTAAGACTAATCGTACCTGCACTACTACAGCTACCCCATCTGCCACTGGCGTGCGAAAAGCGCACTTTAGTATAGGTCAGACCGAGTTTATCTGATAAATAGGACAACCGTTTTGGGAGATAGCTTTTTGCCTCTAGTCGTAGGGCCGCAATAATACTGTCCCGTACTCTTCGTGCGACATCAGCATCCTCAATCGTTTTGTTAGGCGGCAGTGCAACGGTAATGTGCTGACCATGTCTACTTATCTTGAGAGGTCCAGTTATAATTGGTTTAATCCGCAGGCTATGGCTTTTGCCAATCTGCATACCGTCTGTGTAGGTAGTGTTTGGCTGGGTTTGATTTAGAAGAGTGCGCAGCTCAGTTCGAGACGACTTGAGGAGGCGTTTTAGAAGAAATATTGGTGCATAAAGCGGGATTGATGCACGTAGCGTACCATCAGGTGCAATTCGAATGCGTATTTGCGTCGCACGTGGACTTCTACGAACAGTAACTTTGCCGAATTCTTCATCCTGAATGATCACGGAAGAGACCTTTCTTTAACGAACAGCTATATGACGTCCTTCGATGACTTTACGCTCTGGAATTGTCTCTGATCGATTGACAGCCAGATGCTTTAAAACGATCTTAAGTTGGCTGGGGTACGTATGCTTTCCGCTGATGACAATTGGCTTTTCAATAATACTTGGTGGTGTAAAGCGATGAAGCATTGTATCGAATTGCTCATCTGTAAGGTTTGATTTGTCGCGTTGTGGCTTGGTTGCTCGCTGTTTAGCGGCAAGCGATTCAGTCTGAACCCATACGAGAAGTGGCTCGTAGCCCATATCCCTAGCTATCTTAGCCAGTACTTGACGTGCAGTACGTGTATCTGTCAGACCTTCGTAGATAATTGTTTGTCCAGACTTGAGTAACTCTGCTAGTAGAAAATTACTAATACGAACAACGGTCGTCGAGTCAACTTGACTATCACCTGCAATATCTTTTGCTATCTTATCGTGGCTAATAAACGGTGCATTAAATGTATTTGCAAAGTGCTCAGCAAAAAAGCTCTTACCCGATCCTGGGATTCCTACCATAATAATCAGATGCGGGTTCGTTAGACTGAGCGGTTTCATATAGGATTATTATACCAAATATGTTGAAATATACGCACTCTTATCTGGACTAGGATACGAGCTCATTGAGGCGTCCAAGATCAATGGCCGAACGTACCTCTTTTGCCAGGCGACGACCAACGCTCATATTATCGCCATAAAGATATCCGGTGTACGGAGTAAACATCGTGCCAGGGCTTCCAGGAATACGCATACTAACGTCAAAAACAACAAACTCTTCCTTAGGTGGACCTGCTGTAACTGCACCCTGAAGTGCGAATGGACCAATGATGCCTGGCGCATAATTACGTTTGGTCGATTCGACGAAACGTTCACCGACCGCAAACGACTGCTCGAGCAATGATTCTTTGATCGTAACGCTTTGATGACCATTTTCGATAAATTTTGGCTCGACATGTTTTAGTACTTCAATCTGTTGTGGAGCGGTCAGACGCAGCAAACCATCAAGGTTAGTTTGGCGACGAGTATCGGTGCCAAGTAGCTCTAGTTCACCTGTTAACGGTGAGTAAAAGTAGTTAATGTTGAGTTGCGGACCCAGAATAAATGTTTCAATGACCGCGGACTTTAGCGATTCGTCGGTGATAATACCTGCCTTAACCATTTGTTCACCTTGTTTTAGGTAGTCGTCGTAGTTATGAGCTAGGAAGAAAGCTCGTTCGTAGCCTCTTGCCGCCTCACTTGGTTTAACAATGACAAGCTCGTTAATGTCCTTGGGGTCGCTATATTGCTTTGGAGTTGGAATATTTGCATCCTGGAGTAAGAAATATTGGTTCTTGTCTTCGTCGCGCTCTTCTTTACGTACAAGTTCACGGGTTCCGAGAATCGGGACCATAAAATCATTTTCAATCTCGTCAAAGTTGCAATACACCCAAAAATAGCGACTATGTACGAATATAACGTTAAGCTTGCGAAGTTGTTCTTGGATCTCAGGTTTTACAATATCACTAAATTTATCAACGACGATAACATGATCGACGCAACCCTTATCGCCACGTGTCTTGTAATATTGGCTGTAGGTTTTTTCGCGACCTTTTTGTACGACGACAACAGTTTCAAAACCCTCGCTTTTTGCGCCGCGACAGACATCTAATGCGCTGTGGCCGCCAAGGCTTCCGATTCGAATGTTCTTAGGATCGTATCCCGAGAGTACTTTTGCTATATCGGCTTGGCTTATCATTTGAAGATTTTCTCCGTCTCATTCTGTTCAATTGCTTGTTTAATTTCGCGAGCAATTCTTCGCCCGGTACTCATTGGTTCGTTGTAACGTAGATCCGTATAAGGCGAACCATTGATATAAGGGTTTGTACCAGCCACAATACGAGCTGAAATTTCAAATACATACATTTTAAGATCAGGTGTAATGACTGTTTCTAGACAGAATGGGCCAAACAGTCCTACGCCATCAAGTGTCTTTGAGGCCTCGACGACCCGCTCTCCCATTGCGTAAATTTCAGGCAACAATGACTCGCGAACAACCAGCCCCATATTACCGACAATTGTGTACGATGTTTCAATCTCTAGTTCGACTTGTTCCTTGGCGGCCACTCGGCCTACGGAATCAACGTTACTTTCGTATCTTTTGTCAAATCCCATGATTTCAAGTTCACCGGTCAGTGGCGAGTGGAAGAAGTGAGCATACACAGGTGTACCGACAACATACTCCTGCAAGATATATTCTTTACCGTGATGTTGAGCTATCTTACGATCGAAATCTTCGCGTGAGTGTGTCAGAAAGTATCCTTTACCACCAGCAGCTCCAAAGAATTTAACAATCACCGGGCCTTCTATGTCGTCAGGTGTTTTAAAAATTTTTGGTTGGATCACGCTCGCTTTTGACAGCCATTTACGTTGTTGTCCACGATCCACTTCCCAGTTAAGAATATTGCGATTACCGAAATAATTTGTTTTTAGATCCATTAATTTGTCCATCTGCAGATAAGTTACAAATGAACCATGGGGAATCAAGACGGCATTTTGATCTTTGAGCTGTTTATCGAGCGTTGTTAGTTCACTGAAATCGTCGACAACAATAATTTCGTCAGCAACATTAAACGTTTTATATACGTGCTCTGAGTCTCTTTTACAGATAGCAATTGTTTTAAACCCTTCATCTTTGGCGCCTTTAAGTATTTGAAGCGATGAATGGCTAGCGAGTGTAGCAATGGTGTAATCAGATTGTTTCAGACCAATCCCCTTTCTGGTTTGTTTATATTGATATAGTATACTGTAATATCGCTCGTTTGACACCCCTCACCTCCCATCTGTACAATGGACATACAAGGAGGTACTAAATGTCTAGCGTAGTTCCTAACATAATCTTAAACAATAAGCTGTCAATTCCTCAACTTGGTCTTGGTGTTTGGCAGGCAAATGATGGCTCAGAGGTCGAGGCCGCGATCTTATCGGCAATTACTGCAGGCTATAGATTAATCGATACAGCTACAGCATACGGTAATGAAGGTGGCGTCGGTCGCGCGATCAAGGCAAGCGGCGTCCCGCGGGAAGAGTTGTTTATTACGACCAAACTACGTAACGATAGTCAGGGGTATGACAAAACGCTCGCTGCCTTTGATGAAAGCATGAAACTACTTGATCTTGAGTATCTCGATATGTACTTAATTCACTGGCCACAACCATCAAAAGGTCTTTATTTAGAAACATGGAAAGCAATGGAGGAATTACACAAACAAGGTAGGGTTAAGACGCTCGGTGTTTGTAACTTTCAAATATCGCATCTGCAAAATCTTATGGAACATGCTACTGTGCAACCGGCTGTCAATCAGGTTGAACTCCATCCATACTTTCCGCAGACAGAGCTGCGCAAGTTCGCAAATGATCATAATATTGCGATTGAATCGTGGAGCCCGATTGGTGGAAGTGGGGGTGCCGGCGGTAGGAGCACTCACGACTCGCCTCTTTTAGATCAGCCAATACTCCTATCTATTGGACAGCAGTACGGCAAAACTCCAGCACAAGTTGTACTGAGATGGCATATTCAAAATGGCTTGATTGTCATACCGAAATCAGTGCACGAAGACCGAATTAAGCAAAATATTGATGTCTTTGACTTCGAACTAACTACCGATGATATGAACTCCATTAATGGACTTGAAACAGGCAAACGTGGTGGTCCTGATCCCGATACCTTTTTCTCTAATTAATTATTTTTGAGAGTTAATTTTATGTGGTGTATGTTTGTAATGTAAGATGACCATATAGACACTCGTCGCTAGTAGTATATGCCAGATTGCATGACCTTGAATGACTGAGTGCGTCATACAAAACGCGCTAGAGCTATCAAGAATGCGGAAGATATACCCTGCAGTTAGGGTGCCTATGCCTATATATAAGAATCTGACTTGCTTACTAAACCATTTATATCCAGTCGTTTTAGGTTGTTGTTCGAGTAATATCCCAGGTAGTAGGAGCAAGCCGAAAACGAGTCGATGAGATTCGGGTATATGAAGCTGTAGCAGCCCAAATGCGATATTAAGAACAATGAATAGTACCACAGCTTGCAATAATTTAATCTGATTGCGACGCAGTAGTGCCCCCACTAACAATAAGATTGCGAAAACGTATCGTGAAAAGATATCGAGAAATTGCCCTAGCGATGACAACGTGCCATGGTAAAAGAAACTAGACACCCCGAAGTAAATAAGTATTATACCGAACGCAAGCACAAGACCTCGCTCCTTGGTCTTTTTGCCAATTTTCTCTCTTGTCATAAGAACCCATACGCCAAAAACGACAAACACTAAGGATGTGATTGCGTTAATGGGTTGCGCTAATCCACTAAGACTTGGAGCCTCACAAAAACAGTGATCACTAAGACAAGACGCCGGATCGCTGGTTCCGAATGCCGAATGATATGACAATACTGCAAGTACCGAAACGGCTCCGATGAGTATTGTGAGTACAACCGTCGCCACAATCTGAAGTACACGAGGTCTTAAAGAACCATAAGCCATATGAGGATATTATAGCAAACACAGACAGCTTTAAACTAGTGGTTATAGGTCTCTAGCAGTTTTTTATGGATCATTTCGTCTCCTGCGGCAACTGCACCGACTGACTGTATATTCCATATACTGCCGTCAAGCTCTGTGATCACGCCTCCGGCCTGCTTAATCAAGAAAGCGGCTGCACAGATATCCCAAGGATGGTTATATACATTCAAAAACCCATCGAGCTTGCCGATTGCCGTGTACATAAACCCAAGCGAACTATCTAACGACTGTCCCATATACGGAGTATCCTTGATAAAGCGCGACACAAAACTCGCGTATTTTTGCAATTCTACGGCATCAAGCTTGGTAGCTGCACCCATATCGATGTCGATAACAACACCCAGGCCAGCTGCCTTAGGCTTTGGCACAAATACAGATTCGTTCTGATATATAGTTCCGCCTCCAATTGACCAAAAATAATCGTTTTGGCTATAGTCAATAACGCATGATGCAATAAGCTCACCTTTATAAGCAAGTGCGATATTGGTACAAAAACACGTAAGCCCTCTGCCTATATTGCCTGTCCCGCATATTGGGTCAATGATCCAGATTCGCCCATCTGCTATCTCGGTATCAGTATGTCCCTCTTCGGCGAGAATCGAGTCTCCTGGAAATCGAGTCTCAATCTCGTTTACAATAAGGTTTTCAACGGCAATATCTACTTCTGTAGCGTAATCTGCAGCCGCTTTCTGGACACTAATTGATGCTTTGCCGTGAAAACTTTGAACAAGCTGTCGTATCTTCGGGGCGATAGTATTGAAAAAGTCAGCTTCGTTTCTTAGGTCGTTCAAAGTAGCTCATCTTTTTTATTATTAAGGAACGTAGACCATTGCCTCATCATGCGTAGAACTGTCTTAAGTGGTAATTCAATAACGATATCAAGTAGCTGAGCTATGATATTCATCCTGGCGAAACGATAGGATATCTTGCGTCCAACAAAGATGAATGGCGCGTATAAGAAGTCGCGTATCAGCGCGATAAAGCCTTGATTACGGCTGACTATTTCGAGCTCTTTGATTTGAAGTGTTAAACGATAACCTAAGAAACTTGCGGTTGAAAGGAATGCGAAGAAGATAAGCGCTTGAACAATATTGAAGTGCAAGTTAAATAATAGTTCCTTTGCTAGCAGGTAGAATACACCAATGAACATAATTGCATAGACGGTGTTAAAGAAGTATGATCGTCCGGTCGATGCAAAAAATTTGAGCGCAGGTTTATCGTGCCCTGTTTGATATAGCATGCTTTCAATGTAGTCGACGATGGCTTTCTTGTTTGCGTTTGAGGGCATCCTAAATGTCAATGCGGTGAACGCAATAAATAGAGGTGGGAAAATCAAGTTGATAACCAGCGGGAATATGACAATTGCGCCTGTAACTGCGAGGTCATACGGTATTTCGACGATAAGACCAATTAACGCCTTGGTGATGAGCAAGAAAATGATACTTTTGATCACACCGGCTCGCACGGTTTTTTGGACTTGACCGTACTCCTCGGTTATTTGTGCTTCGACTTGGCCTAGAATGTGTGAGCGATTCTCGATTCTTGCGCCGTGAGACTCCTTGTTTTTGCTAAAGAATGTCGCACGCAAGATACGTAGGGGCGCACCATTACGACTAAGGATACGCGATATTTTGGCTGTAGTCTTTAGGCTACTAAGATAGTCGAACTTTTTATTGAACTCTACCAAATGTTCAACGTCATCATTAGAAATACCATAAAGTCCAAATAGTGCGCTTCGTACGTTGGCGTCGTTAGATTTTAGTAGTGATTTGTGAATAGCAATATATAAAAGCGTTGAGTAATCGGCTTCGTGGACTTTTTCACCCTCAACGATGAAATCGTGGACGTTGACTAATTCACTAAAATACGAATAAGTAAAAGCGGCAAACGATAGCAATCTGACAGGGTTATTAAATGATTGTTCCGTTTTAACAGTGAGGATATCAAGAGTCCACTTTTGAGCTATTTCTGGTCGGACACTCTTATAATGTTTAACAATATGCCAGTACGTCTCATAGTGCTCGCGAATATAGTCGTCAATCGTTGATAACTTAGTGAGCGGCGTTGAATCATTTTTAAGATATTCGGCTTGCGTCAGCTCAATGACTAGCTCTTGAGCAAGCCCCTTTGGTTCCTTATTAAAACCGAATGAAATACTGCGCTTAAAAAAACGGCGGATTGCACTTTGGAATATAAGGTGATTCTCGATATTTTCAGAAACATTACGGAGCTGTTCATAGACAAATAGTAGGCCATTACCCATGTCCTGTACATGAAGTGTCTGCTCACTACTAACAACCTTATCAACCTGGTCATGAAGGGCAATATTATCTGTCGCATCCTTAAGGAGTACACCGAGACTGGTTGGAGTATTTGTATCCATTGTAGTCATTATAGCATTTGGTTAATCACGTGCTTATGTTTCTTATAAATGAGACACACCAAATAGCGTACCGATTGTGTAAGTAATGATCATTGCAAGCGCACCTCCAATGACAACGCGCAAAATCGATTTCAAGATTGCAGTTCCTGCAAGTTTTGCACTCAGATATCCCGTTACGGTCAGTGCTACGACAACAGATAAAAATGTTACAGGAATAGTCAGTGAGCCAATCGGTAACATTACAAATACCAGAGGTATAACTGATCCTATAAAGAAAGCGATGGCAGACGCGTAAGCAGCGTGCCAAGCATTTGTAAGATTGTTCGGATCAATATTCAGCTCAGCATCAACATGTGCAGCAAAAGCGTCCTTTGCAGTTAATTCATTGGCGACCATACGTGCTGTGCTATGTTTAAGCCCCTTTGCCTCGTATAGGCCAACTAACTCGTCAAGCTCTTCGTCTGGTTGATTGTTCAGCTCCTCACGTTCTTTATGAAGTAAAGACTTTTCAATATCGCGCTGAGTGCTGACAGAGACGTACTCCCCTGCCGCCATAGATAGAGCTCCGGCTAGAATTCCTGCAACACCTGCGGCTAGTATGATAAGTTTTGAGTTTGTTGCACCAGCCACGCCAACAACCAGTCCTGCGATCGATACGATACCGTCATTTGAACCAAGGACGGCTGCGCGCAACCAGTTGGAACGTGAACCAAGCTGTTTTGCGTGATGTGGTTCATAGTGAGTGGGTTTGTTCATATATTCAATATAGCAAAGTTATGAGGGTTTACCCGAATTACTTAACTACGAACGTACCTTGAACTTCATCGTGTTCGTGATCATGGAACCTAAAATTTCCTGTTTGTACTAACGTAACCGTCAGACTTTGACCTTTGGTAAGTAGTTCTTCCCTAATCCCGTCATAGGCGACATGGTCTTCGTGAGGACCGAACGCAACCTCGCGCGCTATATCGTCCTGGTTCGTGATTGTCAGTGTCTCACAGTGAAGTCCGACCGTGCTACTTGGTGATACCTTGTCATTTTGTATTACAACCTTATGGTTAACTTGTCCAGGCATACATCCACCGTGTTCGTTTGCGTATTGGCTATTAAAATATAACGAGGCACCCCATATAGTACCGATGGTAACGATGCCAACTACTGCAATGAGGGTGGTAACTATAAGTAAGTTCTTAGATTTATTACCCATGCTGCTCATGCATTAAATTCTACCACTTTTTCGACGATGAGCGACCCATTGCTCGAATGCTAGCGCGCCATATGGTACGACGCTGATTAACTCCGCAAATATAAATCGCCACACACTCCACTTCAGTGATCGATGACCAAAGATGACAATAAATAGATAAAACAGATACAAAATACCGTGGATACTACCCGCAACCGCAATATACGCCGAGTTATACGGCCATTTCATTGCAACAGCCAAAATACCGACAATCAGACATGTCCAACCAAACGTCTCGGCAAATGCAGCAGCTCGAAACAACATCCAGGCTTCGCGATCAGTGAATATACCGTCTAGTGCATTGTAGGCTTTGTGAGCGACAAGCTTAACTTTCATGTATCTATCATAGCAAGCCACTACCAATTTAGCTGATCCGACGAATATTCAAATCGTGGTATAGTATGGTTTATGTCGGAATTTGAGTCCATGGAGCTAGATCATCTGGCATGGTCTGGTATGTCGAGCGACGAAATTGGTTATACTGCCGATAATTTACAGATAACTGACTACACTTATGAAAGCTCTGATGGTCAACATGTAGATGTAGTTCATGTTAGCCCTGAAGGTGCCAGCCATACCGTAATTGTTCCAGCCTCGCATAATCAGCGTCCTGATGATTTCTTAAAGGTTCAATTATCTGTTATTGCAACGACTACAGAGAGCGAAGTAACTTGGGTTGGAGAACCTAATATTGGTAATTCGCCAAGAACGAAGCTTAGTTTGCAAGCAATTAAGAACTCAATTGCGGCGTTCTGGGGAGATTATGTTCCTAATGCGACTACGCAACTTAATGCAATCAATAACACAGTTGGTCTTAGTAATGGTCAGGATGTACGGTTTTTGGCATTTTCGCAAGCATCTGCACCTGTTACGGGAATGTTGCTATCAGTTGCCCAGGAAGTTTTTGAACCAAAGGTCAAAGTTAGTGCTGTAGACTTTATTGATAATGTAAACATTTTTGGCGACAAAGGTCCGCTTGCACCGATTAAGCTAGCCTCAAGTCTTACCAAGATTGAACAACCGAGACGCTTGAAGTATCTAAATGAAAATAGCGAAATAGGACATGGTAGCGTAAAACCTGCGGATTTAGTATCTGACGAAGACAGGCGTATTCATGCCATGTTAACCAGGCGACAATTTTTACCACTATACTTTGGCGCTCAGGGACTCAGGTGGGGAATACACACTCCCTTTATAAGAGCAGCTCAAGACAGGACAGCCGATGGTATAGGTCTTCAGGACGCGGATATATCTTTTTATGTCGCCGAGGATAGCACTGTCTCAAATAAGAGTGATGTCGAATCAATACTAGAGCTTCTTAATGAGAAAGGAATTAGTGCACGAGCTGTTGAGTTTATACGCGGTAAAGCTAAACGTCGAGAAATCGGACATCATATATTAGACTCTCTTGGTAGTCTCAAGGACTTTGCTTTAAAAAAACGATAGTCTCAATTAAATATTACGACTGAGGAAATCTGTTATTAGTGGTCTGAGGAGTGTTTTATAAAAAAGTGGCGAATGGTGTGAAACGTTTTCTATCCTGACGACGATGTTTTTGGCAAACGTATGGGATCGTATGTTTTTTAAATACTCAGGTCTATCCTTTAGCCCAACAAGTAGTAACGTAGGCGTCTGTATAGCGTCTAAATCAGTGAAGATCTCTGCTGATTGTACGATATTACTAAGCGTGGAGTCTCTTGACATACGAGTATGGCGTGCAATGATGCCCAATGTAGCGATTCGAGCAAATGTCCAAGCTATTCCGCGAAACTTTGAATCTAGCATAAATCGATATAACCTACCGGTATCTCGTAACGTTTCGTACGCCTCCTCTTCGCTCATATAAAGAGGCGGATTTAGTAGTATTAAAGAGTTAATCTTACTCGGATACTCCACTGCGTATCGAGCTCCCAAAAGTGCCCCCATCGAATGACCAATGATTGATACATTTTTGTCGAGGCCTAAGCCTTCAATGACCTTGTAAGTGTAGTCTATGTGATCCGCGTAGTCGTACTTCGCTCTGCGTGGTTTTGGTGCTGCGCCTAAGCCCAATAAGTCAATTGATATAACTCGATAACCCTCACCTATCAGATAGCGTTGAGTGCTCGTCCAGTACCTTAATGACGCTGGAAACCCTGGCAATAAGATTACAACTTTTTCACCAGTACCAGAGTCTTTGTAGTGCTTTCTAAGTCTCGCCAAAACTTAACCAACATCAATTAATGGATAAACAAACACTGCAGGCTCTTCATAGGTAGATGTTTTTCGGATGACTCTTACTATTTCGCGAGCATCAGCCTCATCGCATGAAACCTCAATACGTTCTTCATCTATCATTTCAAGGTGTCCAGGGACGCCGATCGTTGGATTCGCATTCATATTTGGCAATGATCTGCCTATGCCGCTGACCGAAAAGCTACAAAAACTATAGTTACCTAATTTGCCACCACCGGCTTTGCCAATAGCATCCCGCATGGCGTCAGACTCATCGACGGGCACGTTCACAATGATCATTACCCTTTTGTTCATTTGATCTAGTGCTTTGTATTCAAGAATCTAGCAGCAACCGCAAGTGCAAAGGACGGTAGGACAATAAACAAACTTATTGCTAGCAGTTTTTGAATGATTGTATAAAGAAGCTGTGGCTCTTGAGGAGTTAATATCATTAGGATCCCAAATACACCGAATGCGACCGACGAAATAATAAACACTCGTGTAGCTATTTTTTGCATAAGTCTATTATACCAGGATGTGCGTATTTAGTGGCTGAAAAACGTATGCGTGTCTGGTGTGTATAGCGGAGGTTCATCACGCGATGCAACGTTTGTTAAGTATTGAGGCAAACCTTTGGCTCCACCAGATTCATATAACATTTCGAGAGTGTGATCGGCCTCTTGGCTTAAGCGATCTATTGTTGTAGAGTCAGCACCATGTCCCATGGCAGCAATTGCTGCTAGTTTACCAAACGAATTAATTACATGCTCGCCAATCTCAACTGGGGGTGTAACAAAAAGTTTTTGTTCGAATCTTGCATCGGCGTATTCTGATACTCGTACCATAGTAAACGTATTATACCAGTAAAACTAACTATTGTAAATAGCTTAGTGGTGTCCGTGCAATGCGTGCCCTCTACCCTTGCTCAACAAATAATAATTCACTGGCCATGCAACTATAAAGGCAGCCGACATTGCGACAATTCTAGACAACCAATACACTGGGTGGGATAAATCCTTATCAAAAGCACCTGGTATCAGTAACATACAGATATTATCCACAATGGTCATAGTCAATATCGATACTGTATCAGCTGCTAGTATCAGTCTGAGCGCTGCCCAGAATTTCATACCCATTCTAATAATCGGTATTACGGAGAATGTATAGCCTGACACAAACGATAGCACGACTGCCAAAAATACTGTGTTTTCTCTACCTATCCCCGTGTGTGTGCCAATCGTAACACCAATGAGTTCACCAATCGCACAGCCAATGAGACAGTGTAGTGTCGCGCTTGCAGCCATACGTAAAGTTTTATTTGCTACCATACATTCATGATAGCAAGCTTCTATCTATAATTGTCTAGGAAGTTTGAATATTTCTCCAAGTTCAGCATATGAATGTCCAACTACAGCAGGAGGTACGTCGAGGCTCATCAGATGATCACGAGAAAATCGTGTTGTAATAGCAACGGAGAATAAACTTGCACCAACGACAGACTTAACACCTTTAGGATCATCCTCAACTCCTAGGGTTGCTCGTCTCTGTGCATCTTCTAGGCCCAAGGATGCAAATGCTCGATCATATACTTCTGGGTGCGGCTTCTTAAATCGTACTGTTTCGTTTGTAAAAACGCGTTGGTGTGGAAATAAGTCATGCGCTTCCTTCTTTTCTATAAAAATATTTGC
>SCSZ01000021.1 GCA_004322265.1 Patescibacteria group bacterium | reverse complement strand
AGGAACAAATCAGCGATTTCATCTTCGACTTCATCAATTCTGCGAGATGGTTTGTCGATTTTGTTAATCACGATTACTGGCTTTAGCCCAAGTTCAAGAGCTTTTGACAAAACAAACTTAGTCTGTGGCATCGGGCCTTCCTGAGCATCAACGATCAACAGTACTCCATCGGCCATATTAAGCGTACGCTCAACCTCACCACTAAAGTCGGCGTGCCCTGGCGTGTCGATAATATTAATTTTGTAATCGCCATGATAAACCGATGTCTGCTTGGCAGTGATCGTGATGCCGCGTTCGTGCTCCTGGTCGCCGCTATCCATAATGAGCGATTGTTCCATCTCTGCCTGGTTTGAGCGGAAGGTGTTACTTTGCTTTAATAGACCATCAACTAGCGTCGTCTTACCATGGTCGACGTGAGCAATGATTGCAATGTTTCGAATAAATTTTGGGTCTTTCATAAAAATATACCCGTTCCCGGGTTTCCTTATCTGTAATTATAGCAGAAATAGTAAAATCATTCAACCATAAGTGATGTTGCTCCCACCACTGTTGTCTGGCGTGCTTTTGTACTGTATAATACCGAGGTGGTATAAGGGCGCTTAGCTCAGTTGGCTAGAGCACCTCGTTTACACCGAGGGGGTCGGGGGTTCGAGCCCCTCAGCGCCCACCATACAAACAGTCCGTTTTATAACGGGCTTTTTGTTTGCAAACATTGAATTACGCTTATTGCTAGCTTATACTGGATGGTGTAACCGTGAGGACGATTAGACCATATGCGAGATTGGACTAAAAGCGTAACACGTCATATGAAGGTTAATTTGGCCTTTGTAGCCCTCTTTATTGTTGTTCTCTTTGTAATTATTTGGTCTCATATAGATTTCTCGCTACCTCGACCGATCCTACCTAGGTCAACTTCGACTAGCACAAAAGCTTTGTACGAGACCGATGATATGCAACCTGTTCCAAATGTACCAGAAATCGTCCCTGTTATTAATTCCAATCTGACAAATAGTGCGAGGTCAGCTCAGATAATACCTCCTAGTATCCAGACGGTTGCATCGCAACCAACTACTGCGACAGCCCAGTCGCCTAGTGTACCTGCTGAGAATCTTATTAATGCAATCGTAGATCCCATCTCAGCCCATCTATCAATTCAGAATACCGACATACCTTTACTGAACGTTGGTACGGATTCAGACTGCATATCCGTCCTTAGCCTTGATGCCTGCATTAATTAGATTTATTCGAGGAGTTTAGCTGTTAGTCTAATAGTGTTATAATCTAGCTTAATGCGCGCGTGCTGGAATTGGTAGACAGGCCAGCTTGAGGTGCTGGTGTCCTTCGGGACGTGGAGGTTCAAGTCCTCTCGCGCGCACCAAAGTAAAAGACCCATTCACTTGGGTCTTTTACTTTGGCCAACCCTTTCCAAGGTTCAACCTTGGAAAATTACAACAGTCTTGTATCTGATCTGTCTGATTCGATAGTCAGCATATTACGGTGTCTTAAAGACCAAGTTCGTTCCTGCCGACCAGTATAGAATATCAGCATATCTATCGACCGGTGATACCAGAACGTTTGTGTCCTGATACGGCGACACGCTAGTACTATACACGTAGTGTGTTGTCGACTGATATAGGCCAATTGCGGGTACATCAGCCAGCCATTCGCGTGCAAATGTAAGATACTTATTGTTACGAAGTTCGGGCTCCAAACGTGAACGAGCACTCGCCAGCGCATCATCGCTAATCGCGTTAGCGTAATTAGAGAAATTAAGTCCTTGGACACCAATTTGCGACGAATGCCAGTAGGCGTATACATCTGGATCAGCCCCGATCGTTAATTGGTATAACAAAACGTCAAAATTGCGCGGCTGCAAAATATTTTGAACAAATCCTTGACTCGTGTCTGCAGGATCAACGACGAGCGTATTGACTGTTATTCCAAGTGTTCGCCACTGACCAGCAAGTGTCTCGAGTACACGTTCGTAGTCGTTGTCCTTGGTCGTTACAACACTAAGTTTCAACGCAACGCCATCTTTCTTGCGCACTGTTCCGTCTAATATCCAACCGGCAGCATCAAGTATTTTTGCTGCAGCCGTCGCATCATATGCTGGTGCCTTGGGGACGTCCCCGGTAAGTTGGCCACTAGTAAATGGCAGATCGAGAGCTGGCGTGCCAGGCGTTAATTGTTTGCGAATTGCTGCAGTGTCAGTACCGACTTGAAGAGCTTGGCGAATCGCTTTATCTTTCAGCATGCTACTTGTCGTATTCAGCAGCGCGTACACTCCACTTTGAATTGGACTATTCCTAACTACATAGTGACTTTGATTGATTTGTGCGACATCAGTTGCAGTTAAATCAGAGGCAGCGTTAACTTCGCCAGACTTTAGAGCCTTTAAGATTTCGTCGTTCGTTGAGTAGACCTGTAGCTGAAAGCGCTCGAGCACACTTGCGCCTTTATAATAGTTGGTATTGCGTTCCATATGAATGATTCGGTGGCCACCAGCGGTATCTGTATCTTGAATAAATCGTAACTTGAACGGACCACTACCAACAGGATTAGTACTAAATGCGTTCTCGCGGAGTGCGTTCGGTGCAACACCTGACAGTATGTGTTCTGGAAGGATTGGGAACGTTAAGGCATGTTCAAAGGCAGCATATATTGCAGGCAGCGTAAACAGAATCGTCGTATCGTTGACCTCCGTTACAGAGACATTATTCCATCCAGTAATCGTTGAATGCACAGCGGAGTTCTGAAGAAGTCCAATCGTAAACACAACGTCCTTAGCGGTCAATTTAATCCCGTCGCTCCAGCGTGCATCCGATCGGATTACTACTTTATAGACCTTGCCCGATCCATCGACAGTTACGTCCGACGCAAGATCATTACTAAGGTGTCCTGTCTTGTCATACGACATCAGTCGCGAAAATAAGAGTTGGCTGGCTGATTCTTCGGCACTGTTACTCGCGAAAAGTGGGTTCAATGTGTTGAGCGGACCGATCACGGCTTCGGCGTACGTACCATCAGGCGCTGCGGCGACCGTCTGGTAGTTATGCTGATACCACATTAATTGGAGGCCGCTCGCGCCGATCAGGATACCGACCGCCATAACCCACATAATAATATGACGGCGCACCTCGCGCACGTTGTCTAGACGATGAAAGATAAATTTGCGGGCATGACGAACTGTTACGCCCTCGGCACGACGCATGCGGCGCGTTAACTCTTTGCGATTAAAGCTTAGTTTTTGGAGACGCTGCCACCGACTCGGTTTCCCCTCTTCCATAGAGTTCGATTTCCTACTTTATGCCTGGTATAAGAAGTCCGGCAAGAATAGATAGCACGAAGATAACAGCGAGTACAACTGACACTTCGAATAAGTTCTTATCAAGCCCACGACGTGTCGTATAGAGCTCACCTGAACTTCCAAAACCGGCACCGAGTGATGCCCCACGCTGTTGTAAAAGTATGGCGATAATCATCAAGACCGCTGAGCCTAATGTGATTATTTGAAGAATTGTACCGATGCTCATGATTTGTCCCCTGCCTCCGTAGGTTGTCGTAATTCTAATGCTGCACTTACTATATAGTTTATCAGACTCAGTAACATTCCAGTCAGAATTGAGTTGATAAACGACATAGAGAGCCCAGGTGCAAGTTTGAGTGAGATATAAACCATCAGACCATTAACGACTAACATAAATAAACCGAGCGTCAATAAAATCGCCGGCAACGCGAAAATAACTGTAATTGGCTTCAAAATACTATTGATGATCGAGAAAATGAGACCAGCAAATAAAAATCCCCATACGCCAGCAGTTACGTTCGTATTGTATCCTGTTCCAAAGACACGAACAGCAATCCACAACCCGAAAGAGTTCAGTACCCATCGAACTAAAAATACGAGAAATTGTCGTCTCATTACTATTTTTAGTATATCACAAAGAGGTGGGTAACGATGCTGATAGATTTTGGTGGCCGGTTTCTGTTATCAAGATATCATCCTCAATCCGGACGCCAATTCCTTCTTCGGGAATGTAGATGCCGGGTTCGACTGTCAGCATCATACCAGGCAAAAACTCTACAGGACCGCCAAGACTGTCATGCACGTCAATCCCGAGACCATGGCTAATTGCGTGAGGAAAATACTTACGATAGTTTGCTTGATCGTCGCGTGATTTGATAAGACCTAAGCCGATGAGTGCATCTTGCATAATTGTATCGACGAACGCTTGATAATCTTTGACAGACAGTCCTGGTTGTAGCAGTGCGATAATAGCTTGCTGGGCTTTTTCGACAGCTCGATGTACATCAAGTTGACGTTTAGTCGGCGCACCGATTGCATAGGTACGAGTGATGTCAGCAGCATATCCATCGACTCTTGCCCCGATATCAAGTAGCAGCAGTGAGTTATTTTTGAGTCGTTCGCTGTTTGAGTTATAGTGTAGCGTAACTGCATTAGCACCACTTGCCACAATAGGATCGTACGCATGACCTGACGAGCCAGCATTTCTAAACCTATAGCTAAATTCTGCTTCAACTTGATATTCGTATTTTAGGTTTGCAAGCTTTGGTTGAACTTCACGAAATGCTTCGTTCGTGAGTTTGATTGCTTTCTTTATTGCATCTATTTCAATGGGTTGCTTAGTTGCACGAAGCTTCGCTAAGTCCATCCGACAATCACGAACGTCCGCGAATATTTTCTTTAGGTATTTATACATGTCCTTTCTAGCAGGATTAACGACAAAGTCATAAAACTTTTCGTGAGGGTCCGAACCAAGGGCGTAAACAACGTTTTTCGTTCGAGCGATATGCTGAAGTATATCCTGCGCTTCACGGCGCGATATTACTTCGTCAATCCCACTGATTTTCATTGCGTTGCTAACGCTCAGGCTTCCATTAAACACTTGATGAATATCATCAATTTCGGGAACTACAAGTATGCTTTTAGTCCCGTCAATAATCACCCACCAATCTGGCGCAGTAATACCAGTTAGATACCAAAAGTTTGCCTCTTGTTCAAATCCGAATGCTGCATCATTACTCCGCTGCATTTGGTGGTTAGCCGACAATACAATTGGTCCATTTATATTGTTTGCTAAGCGTGCACGGTTAGCTTGAAAAAAATTACTGTTCATTATAACCAGTGTACCAGCATTTAACGAGCGAGTGTCAGTATGCCAACACCGCCAGAGTAAGCAGCGTGCGCTGCGTCAAATTGCGCTGTAACCGCTTTAACATGGAAGTAGTACACAGTATGAGGCTTTAGCCCCGTTAATGTCCCGGACGTAGTTGTTACTGTTTTTGTGATCACATCATTTTCATAGCTTGTATCCGTTGATCCTTGCAAAACATAACTTGTCGCACCACTTACTGGCAACCAGGAGTATGTAGCGTCTGTTGCCGATTTTACGGTAATGGTTAGTCCGTCTGGCGCAACTGATAAAACGGTAGTCTTCAGTACGATTGGTTGAGACCATGGTCCTGCTCCTGCGCTATTATTTGCTCGCACACGTGCGTAGTATGTTGTTAGTGGATGTAAGTTAATACATTGGTTTTGATTGGCAGCAGCGGTTGATTTCGTAACATTTTGGGTGAAGCTCTGATCTGTTGCACACTGAACGCTATAGCTAGCTGCATCTTTTACTGGTAACCATGTAACCCCGACTTGGCTAGGGCTCACAATACCTTGGATTGGCGACAGGACGGATGTTGGTTTCGAAACTTTCACAACAGGTGCACACGCACCGGACGCAACTTGCGCATTTGATGAACTGACGTGATATATGATCGACTGGTCGGTATTGTAAGCACCAGTAACACAGTATATTGTTCCGTCGAAGGTACCGCCACCACTTAAAGTAACGTGCGTATCAGTTTTGACAGACAGTGGTATCGCCATAGGATAGCCATTACCACCTTCAGCACTTGCCGTTGTCATTGCTGATGGTACTGATTCGAGTACTGCTTTAACTTCACTTGACAGTGTTAGCCATCGAAGAATGAATACGGCGATAACACTAACAATCAGTACCATAACAACGCTAACAATAATCAACAATACTTTTCGCTTGTTAAAACTTGGTGATTTCGGTACAGGTATTGGATCGTTTTCCATAATAGCTTTCTGCTTAATACTTAATGACAAATAATTTTACAATTGAGTTCTGAATGATGTTAAATGCTTGACCACCACCCGTGTTGCCTGTAAGAATTCCGGTATTATATGCACCGCCCCCATCAGCTGGCGCATACTGCCCAGCACCACTCGTAAAGTTTTGATCATCGACTGTTCCAACACTCATTGTGTGAGTATGAGATGGCATTTCGGCAATTGTCAAAGTATGGGCTTTTTCTCCGTATTTTTCACCCATGGTATTAAACTCTGCATCTGATGGGTTCAAGTTGACACCTACACAGCCCCTTGAATCTGGAAGGTTAAACGTTGTTGAGCCATCACCTGCACCATAGGTCGTCCCAATAATCGCAAAAAGTGACGCATACGTGGAGCGTGAAACCGCTGAACCATCCTCAGCGAGATACCCACTAGGTACTGATGCCCAATAGCCTGGCAGAGACGTGCCGACATTAACAGCAACGCTACTGCCCGTTGTCGCGGCTGTGTATTTAATCGCAGAGTTTTGAACAATTGATGGCTGTACAACGCTAAAGGACGATGAGCCACCACTACCTGTGTTACCTGTCACGTCTCCTGTATTTTGTGGTGCCCCTCCCGAGTCTGCAGGTGAATATTGATTGGCACCAGTCGTATATCCTGTCCAGTTTTTGTCATCAGTCGTCCCGATAAATACAGGGTGATTATGAGAAGGCAACTCATTAATTGATAATGTATGGTTTTCTTCACCGTACTTTTCGCCCATGGTGTTAAACTCAGCATCTGTCGAGCTCAGGTTAACACTCGCGCGAGATCGTGAGTCAGGGAGGTTAAAAGTCGTGGAACCATCCCCCGCACCGTAGGTGGTTCCTATAGCGCTGAATAATGTTGCGTAGGTTGTTCGTGAGACAGCTGAGCCATCCTCTAGTAAGTATCCAGTTGGCGCGGATGTCCAATAGCCATGGCTTGAGCTGCCAGCCGGTAGCGTTGAGGCGGCTGCGTCAATTTGAGCATATTTGATTGCGTACTTTTTGACGATTGATGGCTGTATATTATTGTGAGCACCACCTCCTCCTGTCGCACCTGTTACTGTGCCCGGATTGTAGAGGCCTGGGCCGTCGCCTGGTGGATACTGACCTGCGATCAAATATCCTGTGAAATTCTTGTCATCGACATTTCCTACATACTGCGTATGAGTATGAAGTGGGATTTGGCTCAGAAGCAACGTAACTGTTTTAGAGCCAACCGATTGACCAAGTGTTCCAAAATACGTATCACTCGTTAGTTTGTTGACATATGTTTTACCTCTTGAATCTGGCACATTGAATGTGGTCGATCCATCACCCGCGCCATATGTCGTACCTATGACGGCAAATAAGGATGAGTATGTCGTACGCGAAACTGCCGAACCATCCTCGAGTAAGTATCCAGTCGGAGCACTTGTCCAGTAGCCTTCAATCGACGTGCCGACCGCAAGTGAACCATAATAATTAAGTGTCGCTGAGTTAATGGTTGATGACCATGCACTTGTACCAATTGGATTAACCGTATTAATGCGACAATAGTAGGTTGTGTTTGGTGGTAAGCTATTAAATTGCCATGTAACTGTGGCACCTGGCACTGAGGCTGATACTACCCCAGAACTAAAGCCTATGTCTGTAGCACACTGCAGTGTATAGGTGTTTGCGTCAATATTCGCAGTCCAGCCCAATGTAATACTTGAGATGGTCGTACCGTTAAATGCAAACCCTGATGGTGGTTGGTAGGCATTTGTATTCGTCGAGATTACTGTTGACCACGCACTATCACCAGCGCCATTTGTCGCCTTTACTCGACAGTAATGGGTAGATGATGCGGCCAAACCTGTTACAGTAGCCGTTGTTGAGCTGACGGTCGCTTGACCAAAATTTAGAATAAATGCATTATCACTCGCACACTGTGCGGTGTAACTCGAAGGAGTCCCTCCAGAGCCTGCCGACCACGTCAAGCCGACAGTCGTGCTTGCAACAGTGGTTGTTGCAAGACCAGTTGGAACACCCGGCAGCGTTTGGCCTGGTCGAGTAGCACAAGTACCCGATAGCGCACCTTGGTCCTTGGTCTCCGATGCAACGTAGTAGGTTGCTGTAGGATTATCAGTACTCACGCCATCGACACAATAGGATGTTGTGGTTGAATCCGACGACAGTGTTAGGCAGTCGTTCTTACTAGGAGTAATCGTTGATAGAACTGACTGTATGGATGTTGCGGGTGCTGTGCCAGAACAGCCCGACACAATGGTACCGGTCAGCGCAGGATAGCCGTTATTAAACGTGCGGTAGTTTTCCATGGCAGACACCACACTTGATAAATCACTCTTTACCTGTGTCGCAAGAGTAGTTGTTCTCCACGCTCCATACCCCAAAATTGAAATAGTGGCTAAAATTGCAATAATCGCAACGACAACAACAAGCTCAATGATCGTAAAGCCTAACTTATCGCCACTACTTTGCCCACGTAAACGCATGTAAAACCCCTGTTTATGCAACTATAGCATAAGGGTTATGGCGCTTGCAAATATGGGATCAAAAGAGTTGCCTTAGATAAACCAATTGCATCAACAAGTTGTTCTTTTGTTGCCGCCTGAACACCGCGCAGACTGCCGAACTTTCGGATAAGTGTCCGACGAGTTACGGGACCAATGCCAGGCACTTCGTCGAGCATGCTCGCTGTTTGTTTGGCGCGTTTTAATACTGTGTGATAGCTGATCGCAAAACGATGGGATTCATCCCGGATACGTTGAAATAATTTTGTAACATCAGAATACGTCGAAAAAGTGTTCGAGCCACGAAGATTGCCCGAATGCGACGACGCATTAATTTGTCCAGGATGGAGATTCACAATGTAGTACTCACCCTCACGCGACACAGCAACATTGTTGTTCGGTGTTTTGATCATACTTACCAAATTTTCGGTATTTATATTTGAACGTGTCGCGTGAACGACTATTTCTTCCTCACGCTTGGCAATACTGATTGTCGGGATCAGGAGACCTCTTTCTTCGAGCGCCTTGAGTGCTGCGTCGAGCTGGCCCTTGCCACCGTCAATGAGGATGAGGTCTGGTTTACCCCATGACTTCATATTTTTTTCACTGGTCCGCCTGGATAATGTCTCATAGATATTGTAATAATCATCGTTCTGTTCAATCTTGGTCTTGAATTTACGGTAGTTGGCACGATCGCTAACACCATTGGTGAATACGACCATACTCGCGACAACATTTGTCCCGCTCATATGACTAATATCATAGCCCTCAATTCGGACAGGAATTTTGGTGAGTTGAAATAATTCAACTAGCGCGGTTAATGCTTTATCTTTACTGATGTCCATGAATTCCCTGTCGCCAAACATAATGCGACTTTGTAGTTCACGCAGATCGCGAATCTTATTGCGTAAGCTAGCGGCGTTCTCAAAATCATGAAGCTTTGCTGCCAAATGCATTTCTTTTTCTAATTCTTTTGCGAGTGCTTTTCGTCCACCCTCCATGTAACGAACCAGTTTTCGTAATGTCGTTTTATACTCTTCACTCGATGTACCTGGCCGCGGACTAAGTCCGATATGAACATCAAGATCGACTCTTTCGGACGCTTTAACTGGCTTGGTATAATACGGAAAAATTTTACGAAGATAACGAAGCGCTTTTTTGACTGCGTAGCCATTATAATATGGCCCGTAGTAATCAGCTCCATCGTCTGCGGGGTTACGCGTAAAGGCCACATGTGGCCACTCACTTTTCATATCAATACGAACAAATAGCTGTGATTTATCGTCGCGAAGTAGAATATTGAAGCGCGGCATGTAGCGCTTGACCATTTCGCTCTCGAGAAATAATGCATCAATCTCACTCTCGGTCTCAACCCAATCGGTATCATCAATCTCAGCAACAAGCGCTCGTGTTTTGATATCCATATCACGCGTACTTTGAAAATATTGTTTGACTCGGTTTTTCAGGACCGCTGCCTTGCCAACATAAATAACCTCGCCTGTTTTGTCCTTATGAAAGTAGACACCAGGAGACCTAGGCAGTGTTTTTAGTTTGGCTTCGAGTTTGGTATTCACCCTTCTATTATACAGTGGCGCTAGCCATTGCGTTCTGACGACACATGTCTGTATGGAACAGGAGGTCCGGATTTTGTTTACAATTTAGACAGATCAAGACAAGATCATTACAGTTAGCCCACGCACAATTCTCGTAGTTGTTCGTTGGACCTTTGCAATGACTACAAACGCCAATAACTTTCGCGTGATCGCTGAAATCGACCGTCATTCGGTTATCAAACACTCGCAGGCTTCCCTCCCATAGTCCATCATCGCCATACGTTTCGCCGTATTTTACAATTCCACCGTCGATTTGATAGACGTCATTAAAACCACGCTTTTTCATCATTGCTGAGATCACTTCACAGCGAATACCACCCGTGCAATATGTTACAATTTTTTTATTTTTATATTTGTCGTATTTGTCGCTCTCGAGTTCATTAATAAAATCTCGTGATGTGTTCGTGTTTGGTACGACCGCATTCTTGAACTTGCCTATTTTAGCCTCATGCTCATTTCGTCCGTCGAAGAACACAACGTCATCACCATATTTTTCTACTAACTCATGAACTTGTTTTGGCTTGAGGTGCTTGCCGCTGCCAATTACACCACTTTCATCAACTGAAAATTCATCATCCGCATTTTGAAACCCAACGAGCTCACGCCTAACCTTTACACTCATCCGAGGGAAGTCATCAGCCTTGCCATCACTCCACTTAAATACCATGTCTTTAAAGCCAGGAAACTCTTTAGTTGTCTTAATGTATTTCTTTAGGGATTCGATGTCTCCGCCCACTGTACCGTTGATACCATGCGTCGCAATAAGAATCCTACCCCGAAGTCCGAGGCTCTCAGTTAGTGTTTTTTGCCACAACCGAACAGTCGCTGGATCAGCGATCGGAGTGAACTTGTAATAAAGCAATATTTTTTCCATGAGCAGCGTATATTATATCATTTTTTGGCTCTAAGATCTTGGTACTCACCCCAGACGAGCCAGATAATAAGTACGTCCAGAAACGTAAAGAGTCCCATGCCAATACTTGGTTGCAAAATAAAAACATATACTTGATAAACGAGAAATAGTACTAAGATACCAAGTGCGACTGGATATGCCTTGACGATTTCTTTTAATAAACAATAGACCAATGCGAGTTTCACTAAGCCGTGAGTTATCAGGAAAATAATCAGAAATACGAGTCCGCTTTTCGATAAGTCGTTATCAATGCGTGCTATATAATCTGCTATAAAGTGAAAAACACTACCGTGCCTCTCGCCAACCTCACTAGCCACCGCACTCAACACGGTATGAACAAGTGAAGGCGAAATAAGTAGTGCAACACCAGTGAGCAATTCGACGAGACCATCAAATCCCTTGATGCCAACACCAATTTTATAGACTGTTTCAAACCAGGGCTGTTCGCGGATTTTTTTACTTACATCTTTCACACTACCTATTATAGACGTTTTGTTTACAGAGTATACTGGTAAAGAGATATGGCTAGAATTCATTCATCACGACGAGTTGTGGAATTTTTGTTCGGACTACGCAAAGTAGCCCCATTGCTCACGTTCTCTATGATCTTCGTACAAATTGCCTTTGCGGTTCTTACCACAACAATTGCACCGATCTTTGTATCTCGTCTACTGACCGAAGTAGCAAACGGCTCGGCAACGCTCCAAGGAAGTGTTGGTCTGCTGGTTGGATATGCAATTATCTTAGTCTTTGGCGATATTGTTGCGATTCGACTCACTATTGCGATGAGTTACTTTGCGGAAACTAAAATGCAAGCAACCGTCGCAGCGCGCGTACTCGATCATTTGACTAAAAAAAGTATGGGATATCATGCCAATAATATGAGCGGAAGTATGGTGTCAAACTCCAGTAAGTTGAACGGATCAATCGAACGATTCTGGGATACACTCGTGTTTACTGCAATCCCAATTACCGCGACGGTTCTGTCCGTGTGTACGGCTCTTGGATTTATTTTCTGGCAATATGGTCTGGTACTGGCAATCCTTTCGATCATCATAATCAGTGTGATTGTAAAACTACAGTCTTCTATCGCACCAATTAGCCGCGATGTGGCAGAGAAATCAAGCGCCTCCACCGCCTACTTCGCTGACGTTGTCAGTAACATTGCTATCGTTAAATCATTTTCCGCAGAGGACACAGAGCTCAAGGGATACAAAAACCTGATTGCAATCCTGCGTGTGGCTAGCATGAAAGAAATGAAGAGCGTCCTACTGATTACCGGGTCATTTGGCGCGATGATGACTGTTATGAATATCGCTGCCTTCGTTGCAGCAATCTTTGCAACCGAGCATCACCTTGCTAATATTGGCGTTGTCTATCTGGTCATTAGCTATACGTTAAATGTTGTCGCTCAACTTTGGTCGGTCGGAAATATCACACGTTCCTATGTACGAATTATTGGCGACGCTGGACCAATGATCAGCACACTCGATGAAGAGATCGAACTCAAAGATATTGATAATCCACAGCCTCTGACTATTACTGCCGGCAACGTGGTTTTTGATAACGTAACGTTCACCCACGAGGAAAATGATTCAGCATTATTTAGAAACTTTTCGATTGATATCAAGGCAGGCGAACGAATCGGACTCGTCGGACGATCTGGATCGGGCAAGACAACACTTACTCGCCTGCTCCTACGATTCAGTGATGTTGATAGTGGAGAAATCAGAATCGATAACCAACCAATCGACAAAGTTGCTCAGGCGGACCTTCGTCGCCATATCGCCTACGTTGCCCAGGAACCTATGTTATTTCATCGTTCGCTACGTGAAAATATTGCGTATGGCAGACAAGGCGCAACTGATCAAGAAATCCTTGCCGCTGCAAAATCTGCTAACGCACTTGAGTTCATTGAAAAGTTATCCAAAGGTCTTGATACCGTCGTCGGTGAACGTGGTGTTAAATTGTCAGGTGGCCAGAGGCAACGCGTTGCAATCGCTCGAGCCATACTCAAGGATGCGCCAATTCTATTACTCGACGAGGCAACCTCGGCACTTGATAGTGAAAGCGAAAAACTGATTCAAGACGCTCTTAAAAAACTCATGACTAATCGAACAAGTATTGTTATTGCACATCGTCTATCGACAATCGCCAAGCTCGACCGTATCGTCGTCCTTGATGACGGGAAAATTGTCGAGCAAGGTACGCACGCAGAACTTCTTGCAAAGAAGGGAACGTACGCAAAACTATGGGCTCACCAATCTGGTGGATTTATAGAGGAGTAATTCTACTCTGATTTTTCGGTGTCGTCAGGTTTTGTAGCGTCTGCTGCAGGTGTTTCGCCATTCTCGGCAGCGACATCTTCTGCGTCCTCTGGTTCTGCATCTCCGCCTGTCGCTTCATTAGCGGCTTGAAGAGCTGACGGTTCGTAAACGTTCGCGATTACAAGATCAAGGTCTTGTTCGTGATCGGCAAATTCAACACCAATAGGTAGCTTAACATCAGCAACAGTAAGTTTGTCTTCGTCGGTTGCAAGATCAATAATCGACATCTCAATTGATTCAGGAAGGTCAGCGGGTAGTGCACGAACTTCGAGATGTTCAATCGCCTGTAGCACCACGAGACCGGCACGTTCTGCGGCACTCTCACCCAGTCCGACAAGGATAATAGGAACTTCTGTAACAATCTTGTCGTTTTTGTTAATTGTGTGAAATGCAACATGCCGTAGTAGATGCTTAACGGGATCCATGTCGATCGATTTGATAATCGCAAGAACTTTCTTGCCATCTAGAATAATATCAATCGGCGAGTGCAGACCAGCGACGTGGGCAACTTTTGTTGTCTCAACGATGGCTGACTGGGTTGAAATTGGAACGCTGTCGCCACCATATACAACGCTTGGGACGATACCATCCTTACGAAGCGAGGCAACTTTTTTACCTGTTACGGTGCGTGGATCTAGCTTAAGTGAAATATTAGTGCTCATGTGTTCTCCTTTATAGGCCACTTTGGGCATTTATGTATATTCATTATACCATGAATACCTTTCTTTAGCGAGACGTCTGACTTTTACACTCTGCTCGACAGACCACTTTCGCTCTGTTTACTAAAGTATAACAGAGCTCGCGTTACGCCTTTAGTCTGTCTCACAGAGCATAAAAGTCAGATATGCTAAAATGGGATGACTATGATACCTGGATTTGACCTCACCTCGTTCGCAGCAACGGCCGGCCCATGGGCGGCAATTTTGATCGTCGCACTCATTATATTTGCCGAGTCAGGCCTACTGATTGGCTTTTTTCTACCAGGCGACAGCATTCTATTTACCGTTGGATTTTTGATTCAAGGTGGAACGCACCTTCACTTTAATATCTTTTTGGCATTTGTGATATTCTTCTTGGCTGCGGCTCTTGGCGATAGTGTTGGATACACCTTTGGGCGACGGGTCGGACGTAAAATATTTACTCGTCCAAATTCACTGCTGTTCAAGCAAGAAAACATTCAGAGAGCCGAAGCTTTCTACCAAAAACACGGTGGTAAAACGATTATCATCGCACGCTTTATTCCCGTTATTCGTACATTCGCGCCGATCGTTGCCGGTATTGGCACAATGAAGTATAAAACTTTCCTAAGCTTTAACCTCATCGGTGCCCTGCTGTGGGCAACTGGTATTACATCGCTCGGTTACTTTGCAGGCAAATGGTTCGAATCAATGGGTATCGCAATCGATAGCGTCATATTACCTATTGTCCTCGTTATCATCGTTTTGTCGGTGTTGCCGCCACTGATTCACATCTTTAAGGATAAGAAACAACGGGTCGCATTTATTAATGGCGCAAAGTATCAATTGTCGACTATTTTCTTTAAGAAAAAATAACTTAGAGCATTTGTTTTAGGTACTGCCCGGTGTACGAGGCTGCAACTTTAGCAACTTCTTCTGGTGTTCCAGTTGCAACAATCGTACCCCCAGCAAGTCCGCCCTCAGGACCCATATCGATCAGGTAGTCGGCGGTTTTAATGACATCAAGGTTGTGTTCAATAATCACCATGCTGTTACCTGACTCGACCAGCTTTTGTAAAATACCGAGTAGTCGCTTGACATCCGCACTGTGAAGGCCGGTGGTTGGTTCATCCAAAATATAGAGAGTCTTACCTGTAGGACGACGAGATAGCTCCGATGCAAGTTTAATACGCTGAGCTTCACCACCACTAAAGGTCGTTGCTGGTTGGCCTAAGTGAATATAGCCTAAGCCTACATCAACAAGTGTATCGAGTTTACGTGCAATGGCCGGAATATTTTCGAAGAACTTTGCAGCTTGCTCAACGGTCATCTCAAGAACATCACTAATCGTTGCATCCTTATACTTGATCTCGAGCGCTTCACGGTTATAGCGTTTGCCCTTACAGACACCACAGGTTACATAAACATCAGGTAGAAAATGCATTTCGATCTTAATCACGCCATCACCCTGACAGTTTTCGCAGCGACCACCCTTAACGTTGAAGCTAAATCGTCCTGCTTTGTAGCCGCGAATATTTGCCTCTGGAGTTCCTGCAAATAATTCACGAATTGGCGTAAAAACGCCTGTGTACGTTGCTGGGTTCGAGCGTGGCGTTCGGCCGATTGCAGACTGATCGATGATGATCGCCTTATCAAGATGCTTGATGCCTTCGATATTTTCATGCGCACCAGGAATCTCGTGAGACCTATGAAGACGTGCTGATAACTCTTTGGCAAGAATGTCGTTTACAAGCGTTGATTTGCCCGACCCGCTTACACCACTCACGACGGTGATGAGTCCGAGTGGAAAAGCGACGTCGATATTTTTGAGATTATTTTCACGAGCACCCCTTACGATCAATCGACGATCAACGTTTACTACCCGTCGCTTCTTAGGGACATCAATTTTATCAGTGCCACTTAGATAACGCCCCGTGATGCTATCAGGATTACTAGCAACTTCGTCGGGTGTACCAGCTGCAACAACGTGTCCACCTGCAATACCAGCACCTGGTCCAATATCGAGTAAATAGTCGGCATGACGAATTGTATCTTCGTCGTGCTCAACGACTAAAACGGTGTTGCCGAGGTCTCGAAGGTGCTTTAACGTTGCAATCAAACGATCATTGTCGCGCTGATGAAGACCAATTGACGGTTCGTCCAGTACATATAGCACGCCCTGAAGACCTGAACCGATTTGAGTAGCAAGTCGAATACGCTGGGCTTCACCGCCACTAAGCGTGTTGGCTGCGCGTGATAACTCTAGATAATTAAGTCCGACGTTACTCATGAAGCCAAGACGTGCCTTGATTTCCTTGAAAATCTGTACTGCAATAAATTGCTCCTGGTCGTTTAGCTTCAAGGTGTTTTCAAACAGATCAAGCGCTGCGTCGACGCCAAGATTACAAATATCCATAATATTCAGATCATGAACAGTAACAGCCAGGACAACTGGCTTCAGCCGCGCACCGTGGCAAGCATGACACTCACGCTCACGCATAAATCGTTCGATATCTTTGCGCATGAACTCGCTATCGGTCTCTTTGTGTCGTCGTTCGAGGTTAGGAATCACGCCTTCATAGGTCGATTCATAGGTGCGTCCCGCTCCTAGATTGACTGTATATTTTTGATCGCCCGTTCCATACAGTACCTTCTCAAGATCCGCAGCAGATAGTTCCTTTACTTGAACGTGAATACTAAAGCCATGGGCATTTGCAACTTCGGCCAGTCGTTTCATATACCAGGCGTCGCTATTCACGCGGTTATAGGGACGGATCGCGCCTTCGGCGATGGTAAGGTTTGGATTGAAAACAAGGTCAGGATCAACTTCCAAACGACTACCGAGACCCGTACAGACTGGACATGCGCCTTGTGGCGCGTTGAAGCTAAATAGTCGTGGCTCTAACTCTGGTATATCTTCGTTTGGGTGATCGAGACAGGCATATCGTTGGCTATAGGTAACCACTTCATTCTTATCAACATCTAGGATCTGAATGATTCCGTCAGCGATTTCGAGAGTTTGTTCGACCGACTGCGTAACGCGGCCAAGCATATCCGGACTCATCGCGATTCGATCAACCACAATTTCAATATCGTGTTTATATTTCTTATCTAAATCAGGAAATTCATCAAGCGAGTAAATAACTCCATCAACGCGTGCACGAGCAAAACCAAGACGACGATACTGTTCGGGAATGTGCGCAAACTCACCTTTTTTACTGGCAATAATCGGCGCCAAAATCATGAGCTTGCGACTCGTTTCAATCTTCATAATTTCATCAATGATGGTTTCGCTGGTACGGCGAGTAACTGGTTTGCCGCAAATCGGACAATGAGGTACGCCAATACGTGCAAACAACAGACGCAAGTAGTCATAGATTTCAGTAACGGTCGCCACGGTTGAACGTGGGTTACGACTAGTCGATTTTTGGTCAATACTGATCGCTGGGCTGAGCCCATCAATTTGATCAACATCGGGCTTTTCCATAAGACCAAGGAATTGTCTCGCATAACTCGAAAGACTTTCGACGTAGCGACGCTGTCCTTCGGCGTAAATAGTATCAAAAGCCAGCGAAGATTTACCCGATCCAGAAAGACCAGTAATAACCACTAACTTATCGCGTGGGATCTCCACACTAATGTTTTTTAGGTTGTGCTCACGCGCACCTACGACTCGAATTACCTCTGACATAACCCGACTATTATACTCTGTTTTGTAACTTTATTCCACCATGAGAATTATAAATATCAACGTACACCCATCCACATACAAACAAGTAAGCTAGATCCATTTACAAAGCTTAAATTAAGCTGAGTAAAGGTCCGTCTTCGGCAGAACACTTTTTGACTATTATTGCAAAGTGCTTATCGTTGCATGTTGACAAGTCTGGTGGTATATTGCTTACAAAGTTAATATTAAAGAGGTCGATGGAATGAAAAAAGCAATTACTATCATCTGCGTGATCGGTTCGCTCTTACTTATTCTTGATAGTATGGACGCAGCAAACTCACTTCTACTATTCCTATTTGCCGGTGTCATACCTGGAACAAACATCTTAATTTCACCTATTGAGATGATGGCTGCAACCGCAACGGCAATCACAGTGGTCATCCTACGCTTAACAGTATGGCCGATAATTCGTACATCACTGTTTACGGAACCGGTTAAAACGAGCGTTCGTGCTAAACGCACGACACATCGCGCTGTTTAGCTATCAATATCCGCCGGTAAAACACTTTCGGCCCACAGCTGTAATTCCTGGAGCATAAATTGCTTGTTGTCATCCGTAACTGTAGAGGATAGCCGCGTTAATGATTTCATGAAGTCCGGCAAAGCCGCGCTGATTTTTGCTGAACGCCACTTCTCCCATGCAATTGACTCATCCTCTGCGAGTGTCGACGGAAAATTACGAGCCTTATAATGTAGCAATAATTCGGGCAGCCGTTCGTCGGTAAAATTAGGGTGAAAGTCCGCTAGCTCTCGGATATTCGCATTACGAACAGATTCAATACGCAGTTTGTCTATATCAGGAACAAAACTATCGTAAAGCTGCGCTTCGGGGTCAGGTGATTTCTTGTAATCCGGTTTATTCTCAAATAACGAACGAATATTTTCGGCAAAGCCAGGAGCTGATAGTAACATCTTTTTGTGTTTTGCGACTACATCCTGGGTTAAGCCAATATTTTTCCAGCCATCGCCCTGTTCCAAAACACCAAGTGGCGCGACAGCTGGCACATGATTATATTGAAGTTCTTTAACGGGTAGTTTTACAAAGTCGTCGGCCTGGCGTTCCTCCCACGTTGCATATAATTTCTTGGCGAGATCCTTGGAGCTCATTTCTAAAAACAGCGTTGGATCATAGCGCAGGTCATAGACTACAACGTTTCCATTTTTGCCCGCGGTTAGTGGAAATGCGACGGTTGCTTTATTGAATGCGCTATCAAGTCGACCGCTAACATATACGAACGGCTGCTTCACGTCCAGATTAACCAACTTTTTGACTTCATTTTTATCACGCATTTTTAACAAATATTCGTAGAGTTGTGGTTGTTTTTCACGAATAAGTTTTGTAACGTCTATGAGCGCTTCAACATCACTTAGCGCATCATGAGCTTTGGTATGAGTCAGTTTGTTAGCTGATGCCAGCAGTTCTAGTCGATTGGTCGGGTTACCTTTATCATCAACTGGCCAATTAATGCCTTCGGGTCGAAGCGCCCGAGTTAGGCGTACGACATCCAGTAGATCCCAGCGCGACCGTCCGTCTTGCCAGCTCCATTCGTACGGATCATAAAAGTTACGCCAAAATAAATGGCGGATAAATTCATCGTCAAATCTCACATTATTAAACCCAACCGTGATCGTGTCAGCCGTAAAGACTTCCTCCGATAACATTTTGGCGAACTCGGCCTCACTATAGCCATCGTCCTTGGTTGACTGCGGACTAATCCCTGTAACCATGATTGCGTCAGGGCTCGGTAGAACGTCATCGTTCAGTTTGACAAGGACATTCACTGACTCGCCAACTTGTTGTAAATCCATATCAGTACGAATTCCAGCAAACTGCATGATTCGGTCTTCACGCCCACTCAGGCCACTCGTTTCTAGATCATAAAAGAAAAATGTTTTAGACATTATATGTATTATAGCAGCCCACCAAAATGTAGGTGAGTTGGCGATTTACTGTTCGAGGAATGTAAATTCACTGTCGCCGATATGAATTTCACTGTCGCCTTCGGCGCCCTTGCGACGTAGTTCGTGGCTAATGCCCATTTTTTTCATAATGTCGCGTAGGCGATTGACGCCCTCGAAGTTATCAAACTGCGTACGGCGGGCAAATTTTTCAATCTTATCACCAACAACCTTAAAGTATTCATGGCCATCTTCGACGATCTTTTCAACCGTCCAACCTTCTGCAATCTGATTCTGACCAAGCGTAATTGTCTCGAATTCCTCGTCGTCCGCCTCAATATCATCCTCGGCCGCGATCTTACGAGCTTCGAGTACCTTGTGTCTCAGCGCTCGAAGTACTTCTTTAATACCTTTGTGAGCACTCGATGAAATTGCGTAAACTTCAGCGTTTTTAGCAACGGCTTTAACCGCATCAATTTGCATTTGAATAATATCCTCATCAAGGCCATCAATCTTGGTCAGCGCAATAACTTCAGGGCGATCATTTAGTTCTACGTTGTAACTTTCAAGTTCCTTGCGGATTGTTTGGTAGGCAGTTGCAATGTCATCTGTGTAGACATCAATTAGGTGTAACAGAACTGCTGTACGTTCAATATGACGTAAGAATGCATCACCGAGCCCCTTACCTTCGCTCGCACCTTCAATCAGACCTGGTAAGTCAGCGATTAGTAAGCTACCGTCATCAATATCAGCTACCCCAAGGTTTGGCGATAGTGTCGTGAAGGCATAGTTGGCAATTTCTGGTCGCGCGTTACTCACGACGCTCAGAAACGTTGACTTACCCGCATTTGGAAAACCAACTAGTCCGACGTCAGCCAAAAGTTTTAGCTCGAGTTCTGCCTCAAATGTATCACCCAGCTCACCCTTTTCGGCGATTCGTGGAGTCTGGCGAATCGATGATTTGAAGTGAGCATTGCCAAATCCGCCATCGCCGCCCTTTGCAATAACAACCTCTTGACCGTCCTCGGTAAGATCTGCAATAATTTCGCCGTCTTTCTTAACGACAGTGCCCATAGGTACTTTAACGTAAAGCGCTTCGCCGGAACGACCATGCCGATCACGCTTTGAACCATTCTGTCCATCACTACCCTTTAATTCTGGCTTGTAGCGAAAATCAAGCAGTGTATTGACGTTCTCGCTCGCCACAAAGATAACGTCGCCACCTTTACCACCGTCGCCACCATCCGGACCGCCCTTATCGACATAAATTTCATGACGAAAACTAACGGCTCCGTCGCCGCCCTTGCCTGCTGTTATAAATACTTTGGCGGTGTCGACAAACATATTGACTATCAGTATAGCAAAATCGCCCCTGAATTAACAGAGGCGATCCTCGCGTTGAGTGTTACGTCTAGTGAATATATAGGTATTGACCGACATACGCCGCTGGAACGTTGCGTCCTGAGACGATATTCCATCCACCACCTGAGACATATGCATTCATTTCACTAACTTGTACATCACCATTTGGTAAGATGTTTTCGACGATCGCAACGTGTCCAGAATCCTGCATAACTGCACCGATCGATGGCGTGTGGTCGACGCGTAGCTTCTGAGCAACACCAATACCATTTGCCGCATTGTATGCCCAGCTACCAGCGTTACCCCAGTTCTTACCAACAGGCAAACCAAGTTCCATACGACGATCATAGGCATATGCCGTACAGTTACCCGCGGCATAGTTACCGTTGTTTGGCGTACCGTTTTTGATGTGCCACGTGTTGCCGTCAAAGCCAGAGCTGTATCCTGTAAAGAAGGCTGTCGTAGCAGCCAATGGTGCCACATAGCCAGGACGTTCATTCGTAGGGAGGTTCGCACCTGGAAGAATCAACTTGAGCCCAGCCGTAACAGCATTTGCATCGGCAAGGTCGTTATAGAGGATAACACGTGTCTGATCAACACTATATTTATCACTAATTGACTGTAAGGTATCACCTGACTTAACCGTGTACAGCACACCATCAGTCGGTAGTACTGTCAGAACTGTGCCTGGTTTTAGCGCACTAGATGATAAGTTATTAGCCCATTCAATTGTATTTACACTAAGACCATATTGGGCAGCAACGCTGTCAGCTGTATCGCCAGCCTTGACGGTGTAACTGGTAATTGAACGATTTTCAGCACCTGGCTGGAGGATTTGAGGCTTAGTAATGACTGTTGTATCGCTTTGAAGGAAATCACTTTGAGTTTGTGCTGATACAGCTGACTCAATGACATTAGGCGCTACGGATAGATTTGTCGTTTCAGCAAGGTTCGCCGCAACGTTTGTCGCGACTACCTGGTCAATAGCCGCAGACTGTGTTTGGGTGTCAGTTGTGGCAGGGCTAGCGTTGGCAACCCCTGAAGTTTCTTGAGGTGCGTGATATCCGACGGCAACGACAGCAACAATAACCGCAAAAATACTCGCGTAAATAGCGACCGTTGAGGCCTTTGGTACTCCCCTCGCCCTTTTTCGACGGTGGGCCAATAATTGCTGTCGCAAGGCAACAGTTGATTCAGAAGTCAGACTTCTTTGAATCTGATTACGAATAATCTTTCTCCTGCCGCCTGTATTGCTACAAGGGCGTCTACCTGACTTTGTCTTTCTTCTCGCTTAGAACGGGGTACGTGTCGACCTATTTCATTGTTTGATATTGGTTGATTCTGTACTTGTTTCGGTACCCGTGCGACATTTTAGGCAGGCTCATTTATGATTCTGTGCTTCCCACTCGCTGTATTATCAAAGATAATAGCAGTAGTCAGGATCACAAATGTGCTCCAATAAGTGTATCAAGTATTGCAATATATGTCAATTTGTTTTATTGCTATAGGCTGCTACATTTAATGGCACAGTGGGCTTTGATGTTGGCTTGGTGTTCTGCGTCAGTATGAGCGAAATACGTTACGTTATCATCACCACTCAGGAAGAACAAGTAATCAGTTGTGGCTGGTGCCGCTACGGCCTTTAGTGCTGTAATGCCTGGGGCAGAGATAGGACCTGGGGGAAGCCCCGCGTAACGACGTGTGTTGTATGGTGAATCTAGGTTCGGATCGCGCGCGACGCCAAGCTTATCCGCGATGTATTGATACGTTACGTCAGATCCTAGGTTCATTCCTGCGTTCAATCGGCTATAGAACACCTGTGCGACCTGCTTTTGATCAGTTGTCGGTGTCGTAGAGGCAGGCGAACCAATCTCTTTTTGAACGATCGAGGCTAGCGTTATACCTTGATACAGGTTGAGGCCCTGAGCCTTCATGCCCGCAATGATATCGTTTGCCGTCAATACCGAATAAAACTGGGTGAAGGTACGTTTCAGGATATCCGACACAGACGTGCCTGCGGTAAAGTTGTACGTTTCACCGTAGATATAGCCTTCAAGATCAGCTGCCTTGGGCTTATTCGCAAAAAGCGGCGAGTCATAGGTATCAGCCAGAGCCAGGTCTATCTCTAAGGGATTATAGCCCGCATCGATGAGTACTTGGCGATCCTGTTTGACTGTTGCGCCAGGTAGAAAAGTGATCGAAAACTGATCAACATCACCCTTGACGAGATGATCAACGATCTGTGGAGTAGAATCCGCAGGTGATAACCTATATGTTCCAGCCTGAAGCTCACCACGTTTGCCCGAAATTCGTGTATAGATATCAAATGCGAGACCCGAGCGAATAACCGAATGACCTTGCAAAAGTTGCCCGATTTGCTTGGGTGTTGACCCGGGATCAACCTTGACGACGATTAATTTTTGCTTGTCTGTGCCAAGAGGTGCTATCTGAATATTGAACCATAAAAAGGCTGTCAAACCTGAGGCAACGCAAAAAGTAATAATGGCTGCAACGGTCCAGGTAATAATCTTTTTGACGCTTTTTTTCGGTTTTAATCCGCTGGGCTGACCATTAATCGGCTGTTGAGCAATTGGCGTTCCAGTTGATGGCTGTGCTGGTACAACAGGGATCAAGACAGGTTCACTTGGCAGGTCCTTTGGTGCTTTCTTGAATGGATTACGCATTGTGTGTCTCGAGGTAGTCTGTCAGAATGATCGCTGCAGCTTGGGCATCAATATCGCCCTTTGTGTATGGCTTTTTATGAATAGCTAGCTGTTCCTCGGCCATAACACTAGTGAGTGATTCGTCCTGAAATACAATTTTTGGCACAATACCTTGCAAACTTTTTGCGAATTGCTCGACGTACTGAGTCTGTGCGGTCGGTTCGCCCGATTGATTACGTGGATAGCCCACGACCATCACCTCGGCCCTCTCTGTTATTGCGATCCTGGTGATAGCAGCGAGCTCATGACCATCAACATCAATTGTTTCAAATGGTACCGCAATTCGCACGGCACTGTCAGCAACAGCAACGCCAATACGTTTTTCGCCGACGTCCAAACAGATAATATTTTGGCTAGCCATTAGTCAACTTAAACTGTACGTCGATTTTATTGACATCATTCGGAACTGTCGTTACCCATGGGTACGAGAAGTTAACGGTAACGTCGCTCACACCAGAGATGTTAGTGAGTAAACTTTGAATTTCACCAGATTTCTTGCCTTTAACCTGGGTCTTTAGTGCATTGGTATCGATGTTAGGCCCGACCTGTCCCTTGGCATTGATGTTCACGGTCGTTGCGGTATCACTCTTGCTATATCCTGTGAACAGTACGGTGCTGACGCCATCGTCGTAGACGCGCTGGTCGGTTGTGCCAACCAGTTGTTTGGCGAGCGCACTCTTGAGGTATAGCTCAACATCCGATTTAGGAATCGCTGTAATGGTATAGACGGTGCTACTTGTCAGAGTTGCCTGTGCATCTGCCTCGGCACCCAACGCAGGGGCCGAAACGGGCGTTCCATAGGCTGCGTTGAAGCTATCACCGATAACAATTTCACCATTGGTAAATTGCTTTGTTACTTGCTTCTTAGCATCGTCAGTACTGAGTGCATTTAATGCGTCGGTCGCCTTTTGGATATCGCTGGCCGTTACGACCGTCGCAATCTTTGAGGTACCACCAGTCATACTCGAACCATTGGCATACACATACGCGCCTGAATCAACGGTGCTAATCGAGTAGCTTGTCGCCGCAATATTATAGGATGTTCCTGGAGTCGGAGCCACTACGTTTGCTGTTCCTGTACCTGCACCAGCTCCAGTGTTTTTACAAACTGATGATGAACCCGTCAACCCACCTACTGTTACTGTCGCCGTATTGTTAAATACCTGGCCACTACTCGCAGTAAACGTTGCGCTTGCAGGAATTGTTATTGGTGAGCTACTGTCGCAGTTTTCAATGTTGATTGTACCTGTTGCCTTCGCACCCACATCCTGTGAACCAGTGGCAGTAAACTTAATGACGTTATCCTTTTTGAGCGTCTGAGTGATTGTCTGGACTGTGCCCTTCGTGGTATCAGTCGGCGTTGCACCGTTTAATGTTACCGTCGTGCTGACAGGCGTCGTAATAGTCTTAGCTGTTACAAGGATTGTTGCAGCGGGCGCGAACAGATTCGCCCAGATCAAAAATATAACGAGTACGATGAAAACCGCGATACCGAGAAAGAGTCGTTTACGAAACGTATTGAAGTTTGGAACCTTGATGCCATTCTTCTTGGGTTGTCTAATTGCGACTGAACCCATACCTGAGGCAACGTCGACCTTTTTATCATCAATATCCAGCTCGTCAATCGCATCATCGACAGGATCTGGCTTGGGACGGTCTGTTGTCCGTTCAAGCTCACCAACAGGTAGATTAGACCCATCAATAATGTCTTCATCATCGTCAACGTTTAGGGCTGTAATCTCTGCAAGTTCTGGCTTGCTCTGCAAATTCTTGGCAACAGGAATCCCTGCAGCGGCTGATAAGGCAATCAAGGCCTGGTTATTTGTAATCAGGACCAAATGTTTGTGGCTCGAATTCGCCATACGATCAAGTAGACGTAAATTAACGGCACTCTGGAGTACTCCGACGCGCTTTGGCGGTACAAGTGCAATAACTTTCTCGCGGCTAGCCTTAATTTTACCGATAATCGCGGTTACGTCGTCTTCAACATCGATATATATTACATCTTTATTCATAACTAGATTCTTAGGATCCGATTGAGTTTTTCTTTGATGGTATCACCATCACCACTACCTATAAGTGTATCATAGCCAACCCTTAGAAGTCCCATGGCGGTAATGAACGTATGGTCATTAACGACCCCTGTTGAATCGACAATTCCAAGCACGTCAGATGGCTGAATATAGTGCACAGTTGGTTTCTTGGTAAATGGCAAATCTTTGTGCCACTCTGCCTTACCAAGCGCGTCAACTAGTTTTTCAAGACTGGCACCACCACCACATAACAGAATACGATTTGGCAAATGGTCTACTGAATCAAATTCACTCAGAGCAAGCTCGACGCCCGCGACCCAGACCTCAAGAGTCTTGTCGATTGCATCATTAACTTCCTCGGCAACTTTTGGTTTGATTTGACTATGTCCGATGTTAACTTTTAGTTTTTCGGCATCAGCGTATGATAAGTTCATTTCGCTGGCAATCGTGTTCGTAAAGCTTCGTCCACCAATACCAAACATTTTAGTACCCTCAACACCACCGTCATTAACAACGGCAATATCAGTCGTACCACCACCAACATCGGCAAGAATGGCCGTGAAGTTACTATTGACATCACTCCCCAGCATGGTGCGGCTGACCGCGAAAGGTTCAGCCGCAACGGCAAGTAGTTCAAGTGATAGCTCGTCAGCGACGCGCTCCAGGGCACCAATGTGCACCATCGGCGCAAAGGCCGTATAGATTTGGACAGCAACGTCCTTGCCCTGAAAGCCAATAGGATTACTGACTTTGTATCCATCAATATGAATACTAACCAGAGCACTGTTAACAAGTTTTACCTCAACTTCATCATTGCCGGTCTCTAAGGCAATCTGTTTCTGGGCTTTGCCTTGGGCGCGCTCTTGGACTTTCTCGATAATGAATTCCATCTCGGCCGTATCAAGTGGTCGGTCAGGTTGCGGACGGCGATAACGAATCGTATTCGTAACACCCTTAACCAGTTCCCCGGCAATTCCAATGACAACCCGTTTGGCCTGAAGTCCCGCTTGATCCTCGGCTTCAGACAAAGCATCCTCACAATTACGAACAACGCCAGCAATGTCGGCAATCGCACCAGAGTGCATATCGCTTAGTTCTTGACGAGCGCGCCCGACACCAACAATATTAAGCGTGTCGCCGTCCAGCTTGGCAATGAGTGCCTTAACGAATTCAGTACCAATGTCTAGCGCGACAATATAGTCGTTTGCTGCATTGTTTTTGCGGCTGGCTCGAAGTTTTTCAAATACCATAGATGGCTCTATTATATACTAAAGACGCTTATGGTAGCTAGTTAACTCTTTCTAAATCCGCCTCATCAATGATTTCGTGATCAAAGATTTCCTCGATTAGATCCTCAATCGTAACGATTGCGACAATTTTTCCATCATCTGTTACAGGAATTAAGTGTGAGTGTGAAGTAATAAACTTGTGGAATAATGTATCGAGCGCTGTCATATCGCCGACAGATTTTGTCTTATAAAGACGTAAGTCGCTAACATATATAGGATGCGTGTCAAAATCAACGTCAACGAGATCTTTCATGAGAATTACTCCGTAACATTCAGTCAAGTCATCGTTAAAGATAGGGATGCGACTACGATTTTGCTTTTTAATCTCGTCAACTTTCGCATCATCCAGAAGGCTATGGAGTGATAAATAATAGACTTTGTCGATAGGTGTTGCGATGCTCTTCACGCGCTTTTCACTGAGACTCAGCGCTCCTCGAATAATTTCGGCCTCACTTTCATCCAGCTCACTGTCAATTTCACCGGTCAAATGTTCGCTAATAATATAGCCAAGTTCATCACGGCTATGAAGTCGTTCGGGTTGATGACCAATCATCCTATCTAGGATCAGCTGTAAAACCTTAGTTATTGGATACGTGGCGATAATCATAACCCATAGAATCGGTGCCAGGTAGTACGAAAATCGAAGTGCAAAACGAGCAAATAGCGCCTGCGGTAGTAGCTCGCCAAAAATAACGAGTAGTAGCGTCGTGGCGATAACCGCCAGCAAACCCTGTATCTGTGAATCGAACAAAATTGATGTTACTGACACCGCCGCAATGTTACAAAGAAGTATTGCCGCCAGGCTCAGGTGGCTATTTTGCCTGAGAGGCAGAACTCGTTTTGCATAGACATTACCAAGTTTTGACTGGCGTTTCAAATACTGTATTGATAGCGACATTAACGCAATGTTCAATCCTGAGCAAATCGCTGAGAATATAATTAATGCAAGAATTGCCGCCCAAAAAAGTAAAGTCATAGTTAGATAAGTTGAGCTTTGATTCTACGAATGCCCGCAGAGCTCGATTCCTCCTTGGTTATCTTAAAGACTTTTCCACCCTCAGCCAAGTGCCCTGTATTATCAACATGAGGTCCACCACAAATTTCAAGTGAGGCAATGTGATCATCCTCACCCATTTGATAGACCTTTACTTTCTCGCCATAACGCTCACCAAATGGACCAATCGCACCCATGTCGAGCGCCTCCTGAGTCGGGTAGTCGGTATATTTAACCGGTAAGTCTTCCTTGATCCAGCCATTAACCAAGTCTTCTGCCTTTTTGATTTCTTCTGGAGTCATTTTGCTGTCGTGGTTGAAATCAAACCGTAGGCGCTCCTCGGTAATATTGCTACCGTGCTGGCGAAGTTCTGGACCGAATAATTCACGCAAGGCAGACTGTAACAGGTGTGTCGCAGTGTGATATTTTTTGTGAATATCTTTATCGCCAGCTAAGCCGCCCTTAAAAGTACCTTTAGCTGCGGTTTGTGAACGTTCACGCTGCTCCTTCATCTTGGCGTCAAATTCTGCTTGCCAGTTCTCCGACAATGCAATATCTTGTTTAAATGCTTCTTCGGTCGAGAGTTCAACCGGAAAGCCATAAGTATCGTAAAGTGTAAATATCATTTCGCCATTTAAGGTGTTCGTTCCTGAGCTGGCTTCTTTGACTGCCTCCTTGGGATCGTCTTGCACGATATAAGCCCCTACTGGTTGCGTTTTGGTTTTTGTAATAGAAATAAGTGTACTTAAGCCTTTACGAAGTGTTTGACGGAAAACTTTCTCTTCCTTAACAAGCGTTGCAATAACGTCTTCACGTTGAGCCTTAACCTCCGGGTAATCATCCTCGTACATATCGGCGATAACAGGCACAATACCCTCTAGAAAATTCTGTTCGATCCCAAGATCAAACGCAAAACGAATTGCCCGTCGTAACAGTCGACGCATGACATAACCCTGTTCCTTATTCGCGGGCTTAACTCCGTCAACAGCCAGGAATGTTGCCGCACGCAAATGATCGGCGATCACGCGCATGCTTTCGGTGTGAGATTCATAATTTTTACCGCTGAGTGTTTGGAGTTTCTCGATAATTGGCCACAGCAAACTAATTTTGAAGACATCAGGACTATCGATTTTAGCGGCAGCGATTCGCTCAAGGCCGCCACCAAAATCCACATTCTGTTTATCGAGTGGCGTAAAGCTACCGTCATCATTTCGACGATATTGCATAAAGACTTGGTTGCCAATTTCCATGAATTGACCACTGTCGCTAGCTGGATGAGCCAGGCCAAATCCCTCTGCATGATTCTGTGGACCAAAGTCATAGAAGACTTCGCTATCAGGACCGCATGGATCTCCAATTGGTGTTTTATCTAGACCGCCGCCGCGGCTCCACCAGTTCTCGCCATCATCATAAAAGAAAATACGCTCGCCAGGTTTGATACCGCGTTTGTTACCATCTTCCTGGCTACCGACCTCAACAATCTTGGCTTCAATTCCCTTTTCCTGGAAGACTTTCTGCCAAATATTCGCCGCTTCGTCATCGCGTGGGATGCCATGTGCTTCGTCGCCAATAAAAGCCGTTACGTAAATCTTATTCGGATCGAGTCCAACAACATCAGTGAGGAATTCAAAAAACCAGCGAATTTGTTGTTCCTTGAAATAATCACCGAGACTCCAGTTACCAAGCATTTCAAAAAATGTCGTGTGGCGATTATCACCCACATCATCAATATCCTGGGCACGAAGTGCAGTCTGGCTATCAGCAAGCCTGACCCCATCCTGATGTGGCTGTCCCAGCAGGTACGGCAAAAGTGGTTGCATACCGCTACCTGTAAAGAGAGTTGTGGGGTCGTTTAATGGCACAAGTTTGGCACGAGGAATAATTGTATGACCACGCTCCGCAAAAAACTGCAGATATGCATTACGAATTTCCTGTGCATTCATCTCTGTTATTTTAGCAGTCCGCTAAGTTAATTACAATTCACCTTTATCACTACCCTGCTTTTCCAAGGTTGAACCTTGGAAAGTAAAAACTGGCTAATTAACACCTTCCAAGGTTCAACCTTGGAAGGTAAGGAGGAAGGAATTAGACGATAATGCCACCGCCAAGGCAGGTGTCGCCAGCGTATATAACCACAGATTGGCCTGGTGCGACGGCACGCTCAGCATTATCAAGTTCCAAAATAACATCGTCGTTGTCGTAGCGAAGTTTTGCCTTCACAAGAGGTGCACGATGGCGAACACGAATATCATATTCACCCTCAGTAGGTGCGTCATTAATCCAGTGCACACTTGCAAGCTGGACGTTGTTCCTCCATAGCGACGAGTCGTTCAAATCAGTCGTGATATATACCTCATTCTTATCCATATCCTTGCCAACGACATAATAGGGTAGACCGCCGCCGAGTTCGAGTCCATGACGTTGACCGAGCGTGTAGAAAATTGCACCATCGTGATGACCGAGGACCTCACCTGATTTCTTATCAATGATCTTGCCGGGAGTTTGCTCAACATATTGTGAAAGAAAATCGCGAATACCGACTTTACCGACGAAACAAATTCCCTGGCTGTCCTTTTTGCCTGCTGTATATAGCCCACGCTCCTTGGCCATCTCACGAACACGAGGCTTCGTATATTCACCAAGCGGGAAGAGTGTTTTTGAAAGAGCCTCACCGGTTACTCGATAAAGAAAGTACGTTTGGTCTTTATTTGCATCAGCCGCTTTGAGCAATACGCCGCGCTTGCTTGTTGGTTGATCCATTGCTGAAGAGATTGTATCCGTTGGAGCGTCAGCGAACAACGCTGTCTCTTCAGAAATGCGATCAGACGACGAGCTGGCATGTAAAACTCTTGCATAATGGCCAGTTGCGATCATGTCCGCGCCATCCTCAAGCGCCGTCTCGAGGAACAACTTGAACTTTACCTCTTGGTTACACATAATATCAGGGTTTGGCGTACGGCCGGCCTTATATTCGTCAATCATGTAATCAACAACTTTGTGTTTGTATTCAGTTTCAAAATCAAAAACCTTAAAATCGATACCAAGTTGTACCGCGACGCGTTTTGCGTCAGCCAAATCATCGGCCCACGGACATCTCATACCCGGTAGATCCTGTGTCCAGTTCTTCATATAAACACCCGTAACGTCATAGCCTTGTTCGAGCAGCAGTGCCGCGGTCAGCGATGAATCAACGCCTCCACTCATTCCGACATATACCTTTGTGCTCATTATTGACTCACTCCAAAGTAAAATAGGACTATCTTGAAGAGTTCTGTTATCGCGAGCGTCCAGCCATGTGGACTAGTCCACCACCAGAATGACCAATCCTGATCTGTATCAACTGGATGGTTATAAGTGGTTACCCCCGGAGCGCGTTTATTAAATTCGAGGCTTGCACGCTTTTGATGATAACCGGAGGTTACAAGAATGATTGTTTTGATATTGTGAGCGTCAAAAATATTCTTTGTATTCTCGGCGTTTTGCTTTGTCGTCTCTGATAACTCATCAATCAAAATAGCTGAAGCTGGCACACCTTGAGAAATTGCACGAGCCTGCATGACTGCAGCATTACTCGGGCCAGATTTATCTAGGGCTGCTCCTGAAAAAATCAGCGTCTTTGACCAGCCATTTTTATATACACGAATTGCTTCATCAGTTCTGGCGTTGGTATCCCCACCGCTCACCGCCACAATCGCATCAACCGGCAGACACGGCGCAGTAGTACCGACCTGTTCGTTGCAACTATCTAAATCATGCGGCTGAAGATACAGACTAATCGCAACAATGATTGCGATAATTGTTATCGGAAAAATTACCAAAAAGCGTATCACGACTGAATCCTCGCGTACTCACGTCTCACTTCTTCGACGATAATATCACCAGCATGAGCGGTATTTTCCTCCGTTGATAAATGACCAAGTGTTAATCGAAGGCTACCATCGGCAACCTCAGGTGCTAAACCTATTGCGACTAATACGTGTGAACGTGTGCCTTTATTGGCGGCACATGCGCTGCCTGTCGCAACCAATACACCACGATTTTCAAGGGTAAAAACAAGCCGTTCGCCGTCAAGTCCTGGAAACGATATATGTAGGTGCCCAGCGAGGCGATGCTTGTGATGTCCAGAAAAAATTGCATCAGGGAATGCATCAAAAAGCTTCTGTTGTAAACTATCACGTAAACCAGTCAGCCGTTCTGATTCAAATTTACGATGCTCGGTCGCAAGACTGAGTGCCTTTGCAAAACCAACTGTTCCTGCAACGTTTTCGGTACCGCTACGAAGCCCTCGTTCTTGCCCGCCACCAACAATAAGTGGTGTCAACGTAATATTACTTGCGGCCCATAGCAAACCAACTTGTTTGGGACCGTACATCTTACCTGAGTTTAGCGTCAGCATATCAACACCAAGTCGTGCCACATTGATATCAATCTGACCAACTCCCTGCGACGCATCCGTGTGGAAGTAGATAGGCGTTTTATCACCACGCTCGAGTCGTGCCTCACGCTCATTTTTGATGACAGCCGCAATATCACGTAACGGTTGAGTTGTACCGAGTTCGTTATTGGCAATGGCAACACTAACCAGGCAGGTGTCAGGTCGAATCGCTTTTTTGATTGAATCGGGTGATACAAGTCCACGTTCGTCAACATCCACAATCGTATGATCATGAAGTTTTGCAGCTGCTAGCACCGCATGATGTTCTATGGCTGGCACTACGACGTGTCCAGTAATTCCATTAAACGCCAAATTGATCGACTCAGTTGCGCCTGCTGTAACGACGATTTCGTCAGGCTTGGCGCCAATAACCTGGGCAAGTGTGTGTTTGGCTTCATCATATGCCCGACGAACATTGACCGCGGGTGAATATGGGCTCGATGGATTATAAAAATCATCACTAAAGAACGGTTGCATAACCGCAAGAACACGCGGATCGATTGGTGTCGCCGCGGCATGATCAAGATAGATGAGCTCCGTGTTCATCTCATAATTATATCAGTTATAAGCCGAATAGAGCACGAGCGTTTGCAGTGGTGGCGTTTGCGACTTGTTCGAGCGACATACCGCGTAGAACTGCCTGATATTCGGCAATGTTTTTTACGTAAGCTGGTTCGTTCGACTTACCTCGAAATGGAATGGGTGTGAGAAACGGTGCATCCGTTTCAAGCAGCAATCGATCGAGTGGAATTGAGGCAAATAATTCTCTTTGCGATTCATCTTTCGTAAATGTACTAATGCCGTTGACGCCAATATATAGTCCGCGTCTTAATCCCTCATCGAGGTTCACTTTATTATCAGTAAAGCTATGTAGTTCGCCACGAATATCCCCCTTATAACTATCAAAAACAGGCCAAAAGTCATCGAAGGCATCTCTGACATGAAAAATAATCGGTAGGTCATACTGTAGTGCTAATTCGATTTGCCACTTTAAGGCCTTGGTCTGTACATCACGTGGGCTATGATTGTAATAATAATCAAGCCCGATTTCTCCTACTGCGACAACCGAGCCCTTTTCTATTATTGCGGCTAGCTCTTCCCAGCCATCCTTGGTCTCGTGGGGGTGGATACCGACAGTCGCAGAGGCTTCTGGGTGATCTTGTGCAAAATCAATTGCACGACGTGAACTATCCAGACTCGTTCCAACACACAAAAAGTGATCAACGCCCGCGTCGTGTGCATGCTGTATAGTCTCAGTGATATCCAGCGGATAATCAACCTCATGAATATGACAATGCGTATCAATTAACACCTACGCTGCCTTTGGCGCTTGTGGATCAGGGGTGTGGAGGTATAACTTTGGAAATAGGACGCCATCAGTGGGTACAATCACACCACTCTCAAACGTCTTGTGGATTTTTTCGGCAGTAGCCGGCAGAAAAGGTACGAGCAGATCGCCAATTTGTAAAAGCGCACCGACACAGTAAGCCAAGACTTCGGACAAATGTGATTCGGCTTCACTATCCTTACTAATTTTCTTAGCTATTTCCCATGGTTTAACGTTTTCAATATATTGGTTGAGGCTGCGGACCATTTGCCAGACCTCGTCCATTGCTTTATTAAACTCGAGATTATCCATCACCTCGTGGTAGGCACTCATATCATGTTCGCCTTGTGGTGCTTCACCGATTACGCCTGCCTGGTAGCGTGTTATCATACTCGCCACCCGTTGCACAACATTACCAAGGTCGTTACCTAGCTCGCTGTTATAGGCATTCTCAAACTTTTCCCAAGTAAAATCACCGTCATCAAGCGTTGGAATATGACGAGAGAAAAAATAACGAAAAGCATCCAGTCCATAACTATCAATGATTTCATTTGGATCAACCACGTTACCGACAGTCTTGCTCATCTTTTCCCCACCAACAATTACAAAACCATGCACAAGAAGTTTCCTTGGAAGTTCCAGGCCAAGCCCGAGCAACATCGCAGGCCAAATACCAGCGTGAAAACGTAAAATATCCTTACCGATCACCTGTACGTCAGCTGGCCAATATTGCTGCCAACCTTCCTTATCAGGGTAGCCAAGTACAGTGATGTAGTTAGCGAGTGCATCAATCCACACGTACATAATCTGTTCTGGATCACCTGGCACAGGTACTCCCCAACTCAGATTCTTCTTGGGACGAGAAATACTAACATCTTGCAGACCGTCTTTTATCAGGTCGAGGAATTCTTTCTTGCGAAACTCTGGGACAATTTTCATTGTGTCGGTCATAATCGCATCACGAATCAGGTCAGTAAAAACACTCGTCTTGAAATAATAGTTCTCTTCACTAACTTGTTCATATGGCGTTTGGTGGTCAGGGCAGATGCCGTTGGTTGCTTGGACTTCCTTATCCGTAAAGAATGCTTCGTGCCCAACACAATACCAACCCTTGTATGTGCCCTTATAAATGTATGGTGCGAGTGTTTGCCAAATGTATTGAACTGCTGCAACATGATGATCATCAGTCGTACGAATAAAATCTGTGTAACTTGCTCCGACTTTTTTTACCATATTTTCGAAATTAACATATGTCGAATCAGTATAGGCCTTCGGATCCATGTGTAGTCCAGCCGCCTTAGCGGCAATTTTATTACCGTGTTCATCGGTACCAACTTGAAAACGAACTTCATGGCCGTTTTGCTTTTGATAGCGTGTCCAAATATCGGCGATCAGATAATCGAGCGCGTTGCCAATATGAGGAGTTCCGTTTACATATGGAATTGCCGTCGCGATGTAGAGTTTCTTTTCCATGCTTATAGACTATTGTAACAGATAGATAGCAGTCGGGTATGTGAGCCAATATCGATCACTTACTGATATACACCTACGTAGAGATAGCCAACTTCTGGCGAAAAAAGCGTTCGACTACCATCGGACGACGAAGCAATGTTCCACCAATAATGACTACCGGCTGATGTTTGTTGCGTCCACGTTACGCCAGAGTCGGTTGAGGTGTAAATATAGTTGCTGCTATAATGACCACTGTAGCCGTCATCTCCTGCGAAAAGTTTGGTTCCGTCAGTAGATGAAGCAATGGTAGCCCATCCATGAATCCCTGACCCAGTTTGCTGGGTCCAGGTTACGCCAGAGTCGGTTGAGGTGTAAATATAGTCGCCATAAACCCCGGCAACCAACTTTGTACCGTCAGATGATGAGGCGACTCCTCCCCAGTTACGACTTCCAGACCCAGTTTGTTGGGTCCAGGTTACGCCGGAATCTGTGGACGTATAGATATATCCACCATAGGTAGTAAGGACTAACCTTGTCCCATCTGATGATGAAGCGACTCGCATAATGCTATTAATCGATGTCCGCTGGGTCCAGGTTACACCGGAATCTGTGGACGTATATACATACCCGGGACTCAGTCTCGATACAGCCACTAACTTTGTCCCATCCGATGAACCGGCGACATATGCCCAACCGTTCGACGTACTTGCTCGCTGGGTCCAGGTTACGCCAGAATCGGTAGAGGTGTAAATATACCCGCCGCTATTACCACTTACCCCAACTAACTTTGTCCCATCCGATGATGAAGTAAATCCTTTCCAGTTAGCAGTGCCTGTCGGACATTCTGCAATCTGAGTTACCCACGTACTTCCAGAATTTGTAGATGTCACAACTTTTCCACAGTCGTCACCTGCAACCAATTTTAAGCCGTTTGATGAAGAAGCAACACCACCCGTCCACTCTTGAGAGCCAGCGGATGTTTGAGCAGTAAGAGTAAAAGTAGTAAAAGTATTCACTATTGGACTATCGGCAATGGCCGCGGCTGATGCTGCAATTGTATTACACACCCCAGAGGTTGATTCCTTTTTTGCTGCTGTCGAAAGAGTTTTGTACGTAGCAGAGTTAGGGTTATAACCACGAATACAGTAGTCAGTTGAGTTAACAACAACGTCTATAATATTTCCGCTACTAGGTGTAAAGCTCAGCGTTGCATCTGGGGCTCCATTTGTTCCAGACGGACCCGAGTACCACGCTAGACCAGCTACATTATTCTTGATTCCGTAGTCCGTCTCTATCCCATCAAGTCCATCCAAATCCGACAATACACTTTTATCACGTGCGGAACTCGTTACACCGTTATACGCAATAAGTATGATCGCTGCTAATATAGCGATTATAATCATAACTATCAGCAGTTCTATGATTGTAAAACCACGATTAGAGCGGCGACTAAGATACGCATTCATTGTATGGTCATTTTAGCATGAGCGGTATCAACCGACAATGCGAGTGAGACGAACCCAGTCGTCTAGCGATAGTGCCTCGGCACGAGAGTCTGGGTTGATCGATGCTTCAGTCAGTAGTGCTTCGGTTTCTACTTTTGAGAGTTTGAGACCACCCGACAGACTACTACGGAGCATTTTGCGCTTCGCTGAAAAACCAGCTTTTACCACCTTAAAGAAATCCTTTTCTGACACATCGGTTAGAAACGACTCGCTTCGAGTTCGCAAGATAACGACCTGACTATCAACTTTTGGTGGCGGTGTAAAGAATTCTGCTGGCACAACGTCGCCAAGTGTTACATCTGCAAAAATCTGCGCGCTGACTGCCAGAATACTCATCTGCCCAGGACGGGCCGCTAGGCGCTGGGCAACTTCCTTCTGGACCAATAGTACAGCGACCTTTGGTTTATTCTGCGCGGTTAGCAACATCTGGACAATTTTGCTCGTGATGTAATATGGTACGTTCGCGACGACTGCATAATTCTTGGGCAAGGTAGAAAGATCAAATGACAGGATATCATCCTGGACAACCTCTAGATTTTTACCTGGAAATTGTGCGGGCAATTTACGTGCTAGTTCCGCGTCAAATTCAACCGCGACGACTCTTTTCGCTCGGCGTAGTAGCTCACTCGTCAATGTCCCGAGCCCTGGTCCAATTTCGAGCACCGTATCATCCGGTGTTAGTTCTGCGCAGTCTGCAATATGCCCCAATATATCCCTATCCTTCAGCCAATGTTGACCGAGGGATTTATTAGGACCTTTTACCACCAGCCTTTTTGCACCTTAAAGGTATAGGCTGCAAGCCAACTACCATAACGAGACAGCGCGTAACTGGTACACCATTTCATCTGGGTAACAGGGTTAGTTCGCCAGTCACTACCTGCGATTGCCATCTTGTTGCCTGGCGTCGCCTGACACAGACCATAGCCAATGTTGGCGCCCTCGCTATAAAGAGCTATGTACGATGTTGGGCAGCCTGATTGACCTTGCCAACGAGTTGGACACCAGGTGGCATCTTCGTGATCGACAATATAGGCAGCGTATCCTTGGTCGCTATCAGCAATCCCAGCCTGCGTCATCACCGCAACACGATCAGCAGAGTAGCTTCGAGCAAGGGCAACTTTAACACCCACAATTTCTACTTGCTGAATTGGTTGAAGTGTTACGATACTTGCAATCGCCGTTCGGCCAACCTCCTTACCGTCCTGGATTGTTACTTGGTACGTTACACTCTGCGAACCATTGACGCCTGGAGTCTGGACTGCGCTATAGCCAACATTATAATCACCGTCTTGCACTTTTTGAGTCGTAAAGGCGATCGGTTCATCGACGGTAATTGTCTGCTTGCCTTCACGCCAGACTCGTACAGCTAGACCATTTGAAATTGGTGTTGATTGGTCTGGTGTTACGTGATCGTCGCTCGATAGTACAATGCCTTTTTCTTTCAGCATTGCCCCAACTGTACTAGCCTGAGTTCGAGCCTCGGTGGTTGTGCCATAGAGCGTAAAGGTGAATGGAGTTGCACGATCAATAGTTAGTACCAATCCTGCGCCATCTGCAGTAATATCATCACTCGGCGCAAGCGTTGTTTTATCCTCCGGGAACAGTGTTATACCAGCGCCTTTAGCAATCTGATCACCTGTTTGATACGGCGTAATGATTTTCTCTTTAGTTGCTCCATCGACAACGATAACTGGTCGAGCCCTGTAAATATTGATGTTGTACTCGCTCGCAACCAACTTTTCGGTGGTCGCTGGCTCAACTGCATCGGATGAGTCAATTTGGACGTCAGCCTCTTTTAGTGCATCGCCAACTGTCGCAGCATTACTCATAATCACCTTCTCAGTTCCACGATCATGAATTGTGATGAGGCGACCACTCTGACTTTGTCCGTCTGTAGCGCCAGCCCGGTTAACAACAATAACCGCTATAACAACCAGCAAAAGAAAAGCAGCGATAATCGCTCCAAATGGTGTGGCGGATCTACGGATAAGACTCTTCATATAATATTGAACACCCCAAAAGTGTGTTCCTATTAGTATAGCAAAATTCGGTCTTGGCACCAACAAGCACAAGCGTATTCAAACCTGACCGGGGTCCTGTCGTTCGGTTTGCCCCTAGATTTTTTTCGTCGATTACGACAGAAAACAAATCTGGGTGCTGCCCCACCGAACGCCACCCCTAATTCTGCTTAATATTGTAGGTTCGGCAGGTTTGTGTATTATCCCGAAAAGGTCATAAAGCGACTACAGCCCTATAATTTACATCGACGACCAGAGAAATTATAGGCGTGTAGGGCGATCTTAGAGGAAATAATACGCAAACAAGATTATATTTTTTCGAGACGTGCGTACTCGGCATTGAGCTTTTTGGTTTGACCACTGTCAAATTTAATTGTCAGCGCTAGGCCATCAACATCAATCACCTCACCATTACCAAACGCACTTGATCGAACAATATCGCCTATACTAAATGGTTCATCACTATAAAACTCTTGTTCTATCCGCTTAGGTTGCTCACTTGTAACCGCAGCGACTTGATCGCCCATATCGCTAATAAAGCGCGACATGGCATTATAACCACGCTGACCAAACTGGAGGCGGCTTTGTGCATATGTCAGATGAAGTTCCTCGCGGGCTCTGGTCATTCCTACATAGGCGAGGCGCCGCTCTTCTTCAAGCTCAGCTGGCCCAGCTTCATACACACGAGCATGTGGAATGATGCCCTCCTCCATACCCACGATGAAAACAACTGGAAATTCGAGACCTTTTGCGGCGTGTAGCGTCATGAGAGTTACTTTACCATCGCGACTATCGGTATCAGCGCTCGACATAAGCGCTACTTCCTCTAGAAAATCAGGTAAACTCGCAAAGTTCTGTGCATCAGATAGAAGCGCACCGAGGTTTGCTTCACGCTCCTCGGCTTGAGGACTACCGTCAAGGATATAATCGCGATAACCCGTAACATCAATTAGTTTTTCAATAACGGTGCTTGGATTAGCAGTATCAATCAGCACTTGAACTGTTCGTAATTTTTCACCGAGATTCACGAGCGCTTGTTTAGCTCGTGATGTTACCGTACTTGTCTGTTCAACATTAACCAGCGCGCTCAAAATGTCCATTCCACTACCGGACTGCCATGCCATGAATCGTTCGAGGCTAGTCTCGCCAACACCCCGAGTAGGAACATTCACGATTCGACTAAAGCTCATCCGATCATTGGGTTGATATATCAGACGCAAATAAGCGATAATATCCTTAATTTCCTTGCGGTCGTAGAATCTGACGCCACCGACAATTTGATACGGCACGCGCAGCCTCAGAAAGGCGCGCTCCAACGTATAGCTCTGTGCATTTGTACGATATAGGACTGCAAAATCACCAAAACTTCTTGCTTTCATCGCAACGTGCGATGAAATGCGTTCGGCGACTAGATTTGCTTCCTCTGCCTCGTCGTATACGCCGTGGACTTGAACAGGCGCACCTGGCCCTTCCGCAGTCCACAATTTCTTATCAGTCCGCTGAACATTTTTGGTAATGACATTGCTAGCTGCGTCAAGGATATTGCCTGTGCTGCGATAGTTTTGCTCGAGTTTGATTACTTTAGCGCCCTTAAAATCACGTTCAAAGTTCAAGATATTCGTAAAATCTGCTCCACGCCAGCTGTAAATCGATTGCCAATCATCACCCACAACACAAATATTACGATCATCACCAACCAGAGATTTGACGATCGAATATTGTGCCGCGTTTGTGTCTTGGTACTCATCAATCAAAATGTGCTTAAAGGTCGTTTGCCATTTTTTGCGAACTTCTGGAGCTTCCTTAAAAAGGCGAACTACCTCGAGCAGTAGGTCATCAAAATCAAGTGCACCTGCAGTTTTGCGTAAACTTTCGTAACGTTCATATACTTTGGCGACATTCTTTTGGTACGGATATGAGGCGGCGGCCGCAAAGTCATCAGGACCAATCATTTCATTTTTGGCAGTTGATATAGCGCCACTAATTGATTGTGCTTTTATCTCCTTATCACTAATCGATAATTGTTTCATAGCCTGTTTAATAAGTCCGCGTCGGTCATCCTCGTCATAAATAACAAAGTTACGAGGGGTGCCAATCGCCTCGCCTTCAATTCGTAGAAGTCGTACGCAAATGCCATGAAATGTCCCCATCCATGGCATAAACCCCCGGTTCGCACCGTCCTGACCAAGCAAGATGCCGAGTCGCGTACGCATTTCTTTGGCTGCTTTATTAGTAAAGGTAACTGCCAAAATCTCATTCGGCCAAACTGCTTCATGCGAAATAAGATACGCGATTCGATGCGTCAGTGTCTTGGTCTTGCCGCTACCTGCGCCAGCCAAAATCAAGAGCGGTCCAGAAGTTGTCTGCACCGCCTCAGCCTGAGCCGCGTTTAACCCATCAAGAATATCCATTGTCTCTATTATAGTCTACAAACGTGGAAGAACGAAGAAGTAAACGGCCGCACCAATACCAGCTCCGACAACGAGCAGCAAGAAAATCCATAGTACAATGAACAATCCTGATTTCCTACCTTTTACTGGCTGAGGTTTTTTATATGCAGCTGTGTCGAAAATATTACCCGCCGGCTTATCGCCGGTGCTTGGCTGTTGCGTGTACTGCGGAGTTATAGAGGTCGGACCGACAGGTGTCGTATCGGGCGCTGGAATCGGAGGAGTTTCCTCGGCTTTATTTGTGGCAGGATCTTCATTTGCTTCGATAGACAATAGGTCTGTTCCCAGTTCCGCTGGAAGTGGTGTATCCTTTTCTATCGGATGGTCATCAGGTTTTGAAGTAACCTGAAGTGGTGAGTCAAGCGATAACGCCTCAAGATCAGGCTCCGTAGGTGATGCCGTCGCTATTGATGGTGCAGGCGACGAATCGTGAACTTCATCAGAAAAGGCGCCAAGCGGACGTTTCTCGACTTTTGCGTCAGCCAAAAATGGTGATTCAAGTGGTTCACTTGTATCCGTGGTTGCAGGCTCAGGTATCGTGGCCTCTGGCTCAACATTTGTACCACTATCACTCGGGCTGGGTGTTTGGACTGCTGGTGTAGTCTGTGGTTCAGATGGTACCGATGTATCCAGTTGTGTAGTAGCCTCAGGCTCCGCAGGGCGAGCTGGCACAGAGCCGCGCATGTCTGATGACGGGTGAACAACGTCCATGAACCGTCCTGTACTGCGACGTTCCGCAAGAGGTGAGGTCGTCGATTGCTCTGCAGGGGCCGATACGACGGGTTCCGACGGAGCGGTCTCGGCTGGAGCAGATTTCGCGTCAGGATTAACGAGCGAGTTGACGGCTCGATCTAGTTCATCAAAATCAATATCTTTCATAGTACCACCCTATTCTTTGCCTGCACTTGCAGGTTTATGTGCTTTTTTAATAATCTCATTAAAAACATGTGCGTCCAAACTTGCGCCACCAACTAACAATCCGTCGATCTCATCAAGTGCCAAATAATCTGCCGCGCTATCCTCTTTAACGCTGCCACCATAAAGGATCGCAATGTTATTGGCTGCTTTTTCACCATATAAATGCTTAATTTGACTGCGAATTGCTCGAGCAGCCGCTGTTACATCAGCGGGCACTGCATTCTGGCCACTGCCAATCGCCCAGACAGGCTCATAGGCAATCGCAACTTGTTCTAATTCTTCACTCGTAATATTAGCCAAACCGCCAATTAACTGATCATGCAACACATCATTAGTTTCACCTTCGCTACGTTCAAAGGCTGTCTCACCGATACAAAGAATCGGTTTAATGCGATTGCGAATTGCCGCCTGTACTTTTGCACGAGTGTCTTTGTCTGACTCATGAAAGACATGGCGACGCTCAGAATGACCAACGAGTGCATACTGTACAACACCGCGCAGTTGGCTGGCCGAAATCTCACCTGTGTAGGCTCCCTGATCACGCCAATAAAAGTTCTGCGCGGCCAGCTTGAACTGTCTGGGATTAATTTGCAAACTGAGCGACTGAAGAACAAGCGAAGTTGGTGCCAAAATAACCTCAACATCACGATGCGGCTTGACCATTTTCGATAATTGGTGGACATACAAACTCGCCTCTCCCATGTTGAGGTTCATTTTCCAGTTGCCTACAATGAGTGTTTTATCTCTTGCCATTTATCTACATATTACTTATGGTTATTACTGTTAGTGTACTACTTTGAACGTGGTGCGTCTAGCAAGCTTTCCACACCTGGAAGTTTATCCCCAGACATCAGTTCCAAACTCGCACCACCACCGGTAGAGACGTGCGTAAAGCTCTTACCACCATGACCATCCCATTTGAGTGCGAAATCAGCTGTATCACCACCACCAATGATCGATGTGGTTTCAGGTTGGGACGCTAGGGCAAGCGCTAACCGAGCCGATCCATGTGCCCAGGCTGGCTTTTCAGCATAACCGAGCGTGCCGTTCCAAATCACGGTACCAGCACCCTTTACAATCTCGACCATCTGATCGATAGATCGATCGCCAATATCAAGAATGTCATCCTCGCTTTCCACATCGCCAAGCCCGACAACACGACGCCTAGCATTACTGGCTGTTGACGGTCCGACAGCAACATCAACCGGTAGAACGATAAAGTCGTCCAGACTTTCACCCTTTTCAGTAACCTTTTTATAAATATGATCAATTTCACTATACTGATCGGGCTCAACCAGGCTTTTTCCGACGGGTACGCCTTTATGTGCAAGAAATGTATTAGACAGTGCACCGCCAACAATAATGGTGTCAGCAAGCTGTACAAATCGTTCAATCAGGGGGATCTTATCGCTAACCTTTGCGCCGCCCATTACGGCAACGAGTGGCTTTTTGGGCGACTGCATCGCAGTCGTAATCGTCGTGTATTCCTTTTCGAGTAAAAGTCCTGCAACACTCGGAATGCATAACGTAATCGCATGAGTGCTTGCATGGGCTCGATGTACGACGCCAAAGCCATCCTGGACAAAGTAGCGTGCACCGCTTGCCTTGGCTATCTTCTTGGCAAAATCCAGATCGTCCGCCTCTTCCTCCTTATAGAAACGAAGATTTTCGAACATAATGATCGAGTTTTTAGGTGCACGTTTAACGACTTGGTATGCTTTGTCGCCGATGGTTTCGTCAATAAATCGTACATCCCTGTGTATCAGCGTTGCTAAACGTTCAGCAACAGGTTCGAGGCTGAGTTTTTTATCACGACCTTCGGGACGACCCAAGTGACTAATCAGAACAATTTTACAGCCTTTCTTCAAAAGATATTCTAAAGTCGGCAGACTCGCCCGAATACGCAAGTCATCACTGATTTGACCTTTTGCATTTAGCGGTAAATTATAGTCAACGCGCACAAGAACCGTTTGATTATCGAGCGGCACATCACGAATTGTCAGTTTGAAAAAGCCCATTTTTATCTATTACCCACCCTTTTTAATATATTTACTGTAACACACGCACCTTGATTGTGTCGGTCAGACCAGTTGCTCCTGGCTGTTGACCACTGACAATAATCACCGTAACTTCGCCGTCACCGAAGAACCCTTGAGCTTTTAGTTCCTTAGCAATATCATACCCCGCCTCTGCTGAGTCTGGACGAACATAGCTACGATTCGCGTAACTGAGCGATAGTTGCTGGGCGGCACGAGGAACACTCGTTACACTAATGATCGGTTGGTTCGGACGGTGTGCGGCAATATTTGCAGCGGTTGCGCCTGACTTAGTTTCGGCGATAATAGCTGCTACATTAAGCTGTTCGGCAAGACTCACTGCTGCTGTACTAATTGCATCCTGTTGTTTTTTGAGACTGATAATTTTGTCGAGGAGTGGTGCGACTGGTGCGTTATCTTGGGTATAAAGAATTACTTTCTTCATTGCCCCGACCGTTTCAAGAGGATACTTACCGTTAGCGGTCTCATCTGATAGCATCACCGTATCGGCCCCCTGAATGACCGCATTAGCTACATCACTCACCTCTGCCCTGGTCGGCTCAGGATTTTCAACCATACTAGCCATCATCTGGGTAGCAACAATGCTGAGCTTGCCGTGCTTGCGACAGAGCGCGATAATGCGACGCTGCACGATTGGCACGACCTCTGCACCAGCCTCAACCGCAAGATCTCCACGAGCAACCATAACACCGTCGCTGGCTTTCACGATTTCCTCGAGTATGTCGTCCTTAATCGCCGCTTTTGTTTCGATTTTACTGATAATTTGCGCATCAGACCCGCCTGCAACTAGGATCTGCCGGAGGTTGTTGATATCCTCAGCACTTTGAATAAAGCTAATTGCCACATAGTCAATGTCCTTCGTCAGGCCATATTCGATATCCTTGAGATCCTTTGGTGTCAAAATATCACCGCCGAAGTCGGTATCAGGGAGATTAATGCCTTTTTTGCTCATCAAAACACCGTCGTTTTCAACACGCAGCTTAATGGCTGTATCAGATAAAATCTCAAGAACTGTTGTTCGAACTTTACCGTCAAAGATGTAAATTGGCTCACCAGGCTTTACTTTTTCAGCCAAATTATACTGAATTGGAAAAGTCAGACCACTATGCTGCGCAGCGTAGTCGAGAATGATTTCATCGCCAGTCTTCACCTCAGTATTTTCATTTAGCATGCCCAGACGTATCTTTGGCCCCTGTAAATCCTGTAAAATCGCGACAGGTTTACCAATCTTTTTGTTCGCATCTCGAATCCACTGGATTTGATCATCACGCTCAGGGTAATCACCGTGGCTAAAATTAAGTCTAAAGCCGTTCACGCCCGCGAGAGCAAGTTTTTCAATCATTTCCGGACTACTGGTAGGGGGGCCAAGGGTTGCCAGTATTTTGGTACGTTTAAATATAAGACTCATATCTTTCATTGTAACACCCCATAACCACCGTAAGATCTAATCCTTTCCAAGGTTCAACCTTGGAAAATTACAACAGTTTGTTATACTTATGCTATGCCAAAGCCTAATACGGTCAAGACATATGGGACAGATCAGTACTACCATATCTATAACCGTGGCGTGAATCGACAAGATATTTTTCTTGACCCAGAGGACCGATTTTACTTTTTAAGCCTTTTCAAGCGCCATTTATCACCTAAAGGCGAAAACGATAAACACAACCGACCTTTTGCACAATATGACGACGAAGTTGAGCTTATCGCGTATTGTTTAATGCCGAATCATTTTCATCTATTATGTTACCTCAAGAACCCTGAGGGTTTGGTCCATTTAATGCGTAGCGTAATGACTGCATATACGATGTATTTTAATAAAAAACACAAACGAACGGGTGGGCTGTACGAGGGAATATTCCTAGCGTCGCGCATCACGAACGATGGCTATTTATGGCATGTCAGTCGGTATATTCATCTCAACCCGATGGACGTAGGCCAAGACTTCAGGACGTATCCATATTCTAGTATTGATTACTTTGTGGGACGCAAGCATGCCGATTGGCTACACCCAGAGAAACTCGTCCAAACCGCCCATGACAAAGAGCAGTATCTCGAGTTTGTCGCAGACTACGAAACAATGCACGAGGACATGAAATTGCTTAAAAACATTCTCGCAGCCTAACTTTCCAAGGTTGAACCTTGGAAATGAAGTTTGGTGATAAAAATTTATTGGTGTGGTGTTCTGAAAAAAGTAAAATACCTATCGATTTGATAGGTATTTTACTTTGGTGATCCCAAGGAGAATCGAACTCCTATTGCCAGGATGAAAACCTGGTGTCCTAACCGTTAGACGATGGGACCGCATTTTGAGTGAACTGAAGCAAAAATGTGTTTACATATTTTTGCTCATTTCCGAAAAATGTATGTCCCATATGATCCGAAGGACTCATATGGGGCTAACTTTATCGATCAAAAGATTCTCTTCCGACCTCCGAGCATTGTAACAAAAAAAGCCTCTATTGACTAGAGAGGCTTAAGTTTGTCGGCGTGTGGCACTCTTCGTACATACGAAGAGTGCCACACAGGGGTCATACTGCTGACTCCTCGATCGTGTCGGCCTAGACCGGCGAGACGAGCCGAGCAGGTGTGAACCCAGCGGTCGAGTTGTGCGACGGCGTCGGCTCCTTCGGCAGCAAGGCCTTCAGATCAGGAACCAGATCTTCGATCGCCACATCCTGGTCGAGGACGAACTTCAGCACTTCGCTGAGACCGATGCCGGCGTTGCTTGCGTGGTAGCACAGCTGACGCTGGTCGCGCGTGGTCATGTCCTTGTCCGAGGTCCGGATGCGATGGACATGGTCGCGGTACATCCGGTGCTCTTTCGCTTGTTGCGCTGTCTCATGGGTATCCTGCGCAGCAGGCTTTCGCTTGGCCATTCGACCACCCCTTCCAGGGTTCTCTCATGCGTATCAGGGCCACTCCCATCAACTACACTTATTCGTAAATATACAGAGGACGATAATCTGAGTCAATCGAACTGATTGGAACTCTCTTCTAAAAATGCTTGTGCTTATCGTTGGTATATGACATAAGCATTGACATTTTGACTCTTTTGTGATAGATTAGGAAGATCAGTTGTCCCAGGTGTGAGGACCCAGGATAGCGGAGGTAAGTTAACAAATCAGATCATTACTATGCATGTCTTTTGCGTAGCTCGAATGCGGCGTGGTGCGGTGGGCCCTACTAGTTCAACTTCACCACGCTGCATTTGCAGCTTGTTCGAATTGAGCTTCACGTTCTTCGAGCAAAAACGCGAAAGATCTCTGTTTTTTAGTTAGTTAATTCTTCCGTTAGGGAGCAACAAGATTACCCTTTATGCCTAAATAAAGGGCTGTTTTGCTGCTCCCTAACCCTCCCTAGGGATGCAGACGCGGAAACGCAACCCTGCGCATCCGCGCACAAAACCCCAGGGAGGAAAGGAGAATCATCATGGCAAAGTTTGCCTCCGGTGCCAATGGCACCAAGCGCAAGATCACCAAGGAGCAGTTCACCCTCGAGCTCAAGAAGATCGGCATCGCCTTCGGGTGGGCGCTGATCAGCATTGTGTTCGTGGGTCCGCTCCTGTTCATCGCCATCAACCTGGCTGGCCTCTCGTTCTGGTTCTTCGTCGGGTTCGGTGCACTGTTCATCATCGTCGCGATCATCGCGGCGATCTACTGGGCAAGCACCGACAAGACGGGGAACCTCGCGGGTCCGATCATCGCCTATACGACCGTGGCCTTGCTGGTCACGGGACTGATCGTGCTGTTCGCGACCAAGACCTTCGACACGATCAACGTCGGCATTCTCCTCTGGGGGATGCTCGACTTCGCCGTGCTCGTCGGATGGACCGCCATGTTGTACCTGTACGGGCACCTCGCCAAAAAGATCATCTACTAAGTCCAGGAGGACACAATGAACCGAAAGGTTGGGTTGGTCGCCCTCATCGGACCTGTAGTTGCACTATCGCTCACGTTGACGGGATGCAGCGGATTCCAGCTGGGTGGCAACGGCGCCTCGGCGCCCACGCCCACCAGCTCCGCCGCCTCGACAACCACACCGACGCCGTCCAGCTCCGCCGCCGACACGCAGGCAGCCAACGACCACGCGACGGTCAAGGCTCCTTCCGTTCTCGACGACTGGGCGTACCCGACTCGGTACGTCACGCTCACCCAGCACTACGGCTACGACACCCACAAGAAGGTCAACGACCAGGCGTTCCCGATCTTCCAGATCGGCAGCAACGGTTCGAAGACCATCTGGCCCGACTCTGTTCGGGATCCGCTGACTGACAAGTCGGCGGAGGAGGTCGTCGCTCACGTCCTGGCCGAGCCCGACTACTGCGCGCACATCGCGGTAGGGTTGTACCACACCACCTGGGTTACGCCCAGTGGTGCGGTCATCGTCGTCAAGGCGGACAACCCCTGGCTGAAGAAGTGGTTCCCCACGGACATCAGCAAGGTCAACGACTGGGCAATGGCGGCGATGGCGGGAGATTCTCAGGATCAACTGAGGACTGCCAAGAAATGCGCCCTCGTGGGTGCGTATCTTGAGCTGCTCAAGGAGAACGGTGTACAACTCCGTCTCACGAGTCTCAACTACCACATCGCAACGGATAACGCGGACATGGTCGACGGAGGTAACCCCTTCGGGACCATCCGGGAATTCGCGCTCAGCCCGTACCAGTACGTGGGTGAGTTCGTCGTTCTGGAGTTCCAGCTGAAGGCCTGGCCGAGCAACTGCGTCAACCAGATCCTGATCAACACGGGAGATGGCCGCTTCGCTCGTCCGGACTGCACGCCGCCGGCTACCCCGCCGACGACAACTCCGCCAACAGGTGGGCCGTTGTGCCCGGGTCAGACATTGACCTTGTGGCCGAACGGTACCTACACCTGCAAGGGACTACCCACCGAAGACCCCAGCCATCAGGGCAACAACAAGCCTGGCGGCAACGGTTCAGCAGGAGCACAGCCTGACAAGGAAGGTGCACCTGCCGGAGGAGCGCCCGCCACCGTCTACACGGTTCCGGACACGCCTGCTTCAGGAATTCCGGTCGGATCAACACCCAGTTCGGGCAGCTCCCCTGGACCGAATGAAGGAGGTGGCGACGGGGTGGTGAACTAGCCCCGGGGACGTCTATAAGTGGACGCTGGGCCCGTTCGGGCTCGGCGTCCACTTTGGACAAAAACAGAGACTTTCGCATTATCCGAAGGGAATCCAGCATTTATGTTGTCGATTCCCTTTGGAACTCCCCTGACACGCTTTGTAATGATCTGATTTGTACTATTTAACAAGTCGGTAACAATGTTTTAAACGATTAATAATAACCTAGATTTACCCTGCGAGATAAATCTATAAAGGAGAATTATATGAGTATACTTTCACTCATCAAACATGCTCCTAAGCGAATGAGCGCCGTTGTAGTTATGATTGCAGTTGCAATCATCCTACCAGCATCACTTCATGCTTGGGGACCAAGCCGTACAATCTATGGGATTGGCGGAGCAGACAAAATTACTTTTAACTCGATCATCGACAAAACGGATCCAATCGGCGACGAAACAAATTTCGTTAATGTTAAAGATGCAGCGGACACTAGTGATGGCGGATGGCAAGACAACATCACCGTACAACCAGGTAAAGAATACCTAGTCCGTATGTACGTTCACAATAACGCGGCTACAAGCCTTAACCTAACCGCAACTAACACCCGTGTTAGTGCAAGTGTTCCAACAACAACCGGTACAAACGTTTCCATTAGTGGTTTCGTAAGTGCCGATAACGCTGACCCTCAGAAAGTTTGGGATGATATTCACTTTAATAGTACACAGAATTTCAACCTTGCCTACGAAGCTGGTTCAGCACAAATCTGGAACAATGGATATGCCACGACTGGTCAACCACTACCAGACAGTATCGTTACAAGTGCTGGTGCGCTTGTTGGATACTATGGCCCAGACGGTAGAGTACCTGGTTGTTTCCAGTTCGCAAGCTATGTTTACTTCAAAGTAAAGCCACAGTTCGCACCCGTCGATAAATTTGAGACAACAAAACAAGTACGTAAACTAGGTGATACAAACTGGTCTAAATCAGTTACCGTTAACCCAGGCGACACATTACAATACCAGATTACTTACAAGAACGCTGGTGAAGTAAATGAGTACAACGTCGTTGTTAACGATACGCTGCCTGCAGGTATCACATACGTTCCTGGATCATCAGTACTTACTAACACTAGCTTCCCTGCTCCCGGTAAAACGGTCAGTGATAGTGTCGTTACAAGTACTGGCATCAACATAGGCAACTACAAGCCTGGTTCAGTTGCAACCCTCGTGTTTAACGCGAAGGCACCTGCTAATAACGATAGCCTTGTCTGTGGTGCTAACACCTTTACAAACAAGGAACGCACAACTGCCGACGGTGGATACCTAGAAGATACAGCTAATGCTGTTATCAACAAAACTTGTGTAACACCTGCGTACGTTTGTACATCCCTCACCACAACATTAGTTAGTGGTACCGAGTACAAATTCAATGGTTCTGCAAGTGCAAGTAACGGTGCATCAATTGTTAACTACGTGATTAATTTTGGCGACGGTACATCACAAACTGTGACTAACCCAACTAACATTCTTCACACGTACCCAACTAATAGTGCATCGTACAGCCCAAGTCTAACTGTTAACGTCAATGTTAACGGTACGATTAAGCAAGCGACAAGCACTGGTTGTACAACAGCTATAACGATTGGTACGCCTCCAGTTACGCCACCGCAGCTGCCACACACAGGCCCAACCGAAAACATTGTTGCCTTCCTAGGTCTTGGTGCCTTGATTGCAAGCGTAGTTTACTACGTACGCAGCCGCCGCGCCCTAGCCTAAACGAGTCTGACCGCTCTCACCGGATCCTCACGATTCTGAAGCGATTCAGATTCCCCGAATAACCCCCCGCCTAATACGCGGGGGTTATTTTTGTCTGATATACTATATGCATTATGGGAAAGCAGAAAAAGAAACGTAATAAAGCTTACACGGGTGCAGATGCTGCAATTACACGGCCAATTATTACACGAATCTCAGCCAGTAATCGTAACAAATTCTCCCAGTGGTGGTTTGAACACAAACGAATCATGAAGCCAGTCCTCATCGCGGCTGGCGTTGTGATTGTCATTGTCGTGTTAATCGTTGAGATTGTTCGAATCGCTAGCGGCAGCTAACTTATCAATCGGTAGCCTAAATCCAAACGTACTTCCCTTGCCCTCAACTGATTCAACGACAACCTTACCATCGTGCGCATCGATAACTTTCTTGGCGAGATATAGCCCAACGCCCGTACCATCTGGTCGCTGCCGGCGCGCGTTACTGGCACGATAAAACTTATTAAATAGCTGAGACTGCTCGGTACGTGGCACGCCAATGCCAGTATCCGTTACGGTAAAAATCGCTTCTTTGCCCTTCACTATTAATTTTACTTTTACTTTCGTACCCTCGGTTGAATAGTAAATTGCATTGTCTGAAAAGTTCATAATAACCTGACGCATTTTGTCTTCATCTAGATTAAGTATCGGGAAGTTTTTCGGCGGTGTGTAGGTGAATACTAAGTTCCTTGATTTGGCATTTGTTACCAGGCTATC
>SCSZ01000020.1 GCA_004322265.1 Patescibacteria group bacterium | reverse complement strand
TGTATTCCGACGTAGCTCAATGGTGGAGCAAGAAGCTGTTAACTTCGAGGTTGCTGGTTCGAGTCCAGCCGTCGGAGCCAAGCATAAGCACTATGATGAAAGTCATGGTGTTTTTGTTTTATATTCAGTAAATCGGCGTTGTTTTGTTATTGTAAATCATTTACAATAAGATCATGATTGAGCGGTCAACAAAGTATGTACAGGATGTAGAGAATTATCTTCAGCAAAAAGGCCATTCGAGTAATATTGAAATACTGGAGTTCATGCAAAAGAACTATGCCGATATTAGCGCGACAACTGTGCATCGTATAACGACTCGTCTGGTTGAACGTAGAAAAATTTCCCTCGCCCCCGTTGCAAAAGGCAACGTTATGCGATTTGATGCAAATATAGCGGCGCATGACCACTTTCTATGCAGTAACTGCGATATGCTACGCGATGCAAACGTAGCAGATGATATCCGTCCAATGCTTGAACAATCCATTGGCGACGGCTGCCATATATCTGGCAACTTGGTCATAACGGGACTATGTAAAAAATGTAGTAAGGAGTCAAAAATATGAAACCAATAATCGTTGATGTTAGAGAACCATTCGAGTATATGATGGGGCACGTAAAAGGCGCACTAAATATACCGCCAAGTGATTTAATGGCAGGTGCAAAAAAGTTAGCTGATGTCGATAAGGACACGCCACTGGTCTTGTATTGTCATACAGGCAGTCGTTCAAATGTCGGTATTCAAATCTTGCGCGACTTGGGTTATACAAATCTGACAAATGGCATCAACAAACAGCAAGTTGAAGCAAAATTTATTCATTGACGTTATGCTCGACTAAGCAACGTTGATATTTCTAGGAGTGTTTGGTTAATATGTGATGATTTTGGTGTTTTGATGTCAGGCCACGCTACGAGGGGGCTATATATTTCGGTAATGTGACAATAATGAACTTTTTTTGGTCCGACAAATATATCAACGGTAACAATTGTTGCAAGACCTACATGGCCAAATAGAGATTGAATGTCGGGTAGAACTTCAATGTGGTCGACTGAACGGGGAGTACGTACAAATTGTACACCTGCATCAGTAAATGCTTTTCCCATAGAGCTACCACGTAATACTGTTTGATGAACATCGGCGAATATATTTATATTTGGCGTATCGAACCTGACAAACGATATCTCTAAAACGGTCTGATTTTTCTTAGCAATTGTTTTTATGAGTCTGTAGTTGGCATTTTGAGCAATAATCACCAACTCTGTCGGTCCGAATTGCTTTTCTAGAATATCGCTCGATAGCATGGTAGTTAGAGTATGGCATAAAATCCCCCATTTTCTAAATGGTGCTTGCATAATGAGGTTGTTTTCCCATACTATTAAAACGATATGCAAAATGACACTAAACCACCTCTCTACAAAGAAATGCTTTTTACAGCCGACGAAGTTGATGCGCGCATTAACGAAATGGCTATTGAGATTATCAAAAAGTATAAGTCAGCTGACACAGTCTTCGTTAGTTTACTAAATGGCGCTCAGCCGTTTAGCTCAAAATTGATGCAGTCGATTCAGGCAAACGATCCGTATTTTCATCCAAACGTACAGTCGATGATTGTCAGTCGCTATGGACGCAGTCGTGAACCAGGTCCACTCACACTAGTTACTGATGTACCACCAAGTTATCGAGACTTGTCAGGCAAGCGGGTCGTGCTGCTAGACGATTTGATTGATGAAGGAGATACGTTAGATTTTGCAAAAGCACACCTAATGAGTTATGGTGCCGAGCAAGTTGAAAGTATCGTTCTAGTTAAAAAGAATAAGGATAAACCCGTTAAAGATGGCGTCATGATGTTTGGCTTTGAAGCACCTAACGTTTGGCTAACTGGTATGGGAATGGACGACGAGCGACTAGGGCCTGAGGGCAACCGCTGGGCTGGTTGGATCGCAGTTGCCAATATTTAGGCAGAGACCTTTCTAATACTGGAAGACGTGAGATGGCCATGGTCTGTATATATTAGTGTGTAGCTAATGGTCAGATTATGGTCGTTCCCTATCTGTCCCAGAACTGCCTCAACGTCAGTCCGTTTTGCACCTTCGCGCATACCAATAGCCAGTGAGACAGTGCCCAGTAGTACATCTAGGTTCTGCCAATGCCGAAGGGTGTCAATAATGTCTGAACCCACGAGGAGCGTAAAGTCAGAATCAGGGAACATATTCTGGAGGATTGGTAGGGTTTTTGAAACGGTGAATCGTGAAGTATGTAGCCTGACAACAGATAATTGAGGCAGTTTGGATATTTCTTGTTTGATCAAATCGACGCGCGTTTCAATAGTTGCGACATTTGGCTTTTCTCGAGGAGTTTCTTCGGGTAGAAAAATCACCTCGTCCAAACGACAGGCCTTTAGGGCCTCATTTGCAAAAGCAAGATGACCCTGATGGATAGGATCGAAGCTGCCAGAATATATACCAATGCGCCGTTTCACTACTATAACTATAGCCTATACGTCTAGACTAAAGAAACGCCTATAGCGTTGGTGATCAAGACTTTTTCATGGTATTATTGGCCAAGTAAGATGATAATACTGTCGTGAATAAGCAGCGCATTGTACGAACCATACGGAATATATCGATGAGTGTCCTTACACTGATTGTTTTGTTCGTTGGAGCAGGAGCAACCTATACTTGGATTGTGGGCCACAACGCCCAATCTGCACCTGTTGTTGCAACAACAACTCCAACACCAGTCATAAAACACGTCGCGCCAGCTGCAAACGCCCGGGAAAGCGCTTCGGTTCAATCAATCACGAATCCTATAATGCCCGGTGATAATGCATCAATCATAGTTAAAACCAATCCCGGATCTTGGTGTACAATTACCGTTGTGTACGACAAAACGCCGAGCAAAGACAGTGGTCTAAGCGGAAAAACGTCTGATGACTTCGGAAGTGTTTCATGGACGTGGACCGTCGAATCAACCGTACCAATTGGTAAATGGCCGGTAACAGTTACGTGTTTGCACAATAAGCTATCAGCCGTTGTTGTTGGCGACCTAGTCGTTAGTAGGGATATTCAAACTAGTAACTAGATTGGTATATAGACTGATTGTGATTGATAATGCATAACCCTTATGATAAGATTAAGGTAACGAAAAAAATGTGGAGGTGTTACGATAGTGGAAAATATTCCTACTCATGGGGCTGACCAGTCTGTTAGAAAAAGAATTAGTGATATTCGTGCTCATCGTATAGGCGGTTTACGTCATAAACGTCGTCCTGGAGTAATTGCGTTAGTTAGCGCAGCTGTTATTGTGATTATCGCTGTTATTGTCATGACTGTGCTTTATTTTATGCAGTCTGCCACGGCAGCTACGATCGATAGCTCAAAATATCAAGCTGTCTTTTTTACTAACGGCCAAGTTTACTTTGGCAAACTCCAGACACTTAATAGTGGCTACATGAAGCTTACTGACATTTTTTATCTTCAGGCTAGCAGCTCTTCTACAAACCCTCAAGAGACAACTACTCAGACTGCAACCGATGTACAGTTGATAAAGCTTGGAAGCGAAGTACACGGACCTGATGACGAAATGATCATCAACAAAGATCAAGTACTCTTTTTTGAAAATCTTAAAAGTGATGGTAAAGTCAGTACATCAATTAGCAAATATCAATCGGGCAAGTAAGTCTATTGCAGTTAGTTATCAATCTTTTGTATAACAAACTGGTCTCCAAGACTACGCCATTGTGATGAGCTTAGATCAGTGCTTGGATTAAGAAATACCAGAAGACCACGCTCTATCATGACACCAACTTGCTTATTGTGTTGCTTAGTAAGGTGGCCTAAGTTAATCGCACCACTAACTGTCTGAACGGTATCGTATTGTTGAATGACATTGCTTAGGAACTGGTTTTTATAATCAGGAATATCATTAAACTGCTGGGGTTGAGTGTACTCTGAAAGTGTAATCGTTTGACCATCTTTGGAAGTGATAGTATATGATAGTGTATCAACGGCTCCTTCTGGTATTGCGAACACATAGTTACTCGTTGTATATTTCGTTGTGTTCATAGGAATGACAAATGGAGAAAATGTCAGTCTTGAGCGAATTGAAGTAGGTATTGGGTCATTGTCGACTACTGTTGCGCGGTAAAGCATAATTCCAGACGCTATGAGCAGCAAAGCTATGAGCCCAAATGTGATAATAATTTTATTGCGGCGAGTAATTTTTCTATTCATTTGGGAGGCTTTTATCGCACGATAAAGTTGGTATATAATGAACCGCTACAGTTTGAAGCTGAGGTACAGGTAGCAGCATAGCTTGTACGAGTATTACCTCCAGAGTAGTAAAATGAGTTATTTGGAATAGATGCAACGGTTGTACTATATCCATTCGTCGTACCCGCAGTAGTGAACTGTCCTGCCGTACCTGCAGTTGCCTTAATCCATCCGGAGCCGACGGTTGTAACAATTGTGTTTGGTGTTCCGCTCGAAGTCGATCCATTTGTAGCAACGACAAGTCCATAGAGTTTCTGGCTGTTTGCAACAGCAGGCGTCATGGCTCCACCAGTACCTGCGTCAACGAGCATACCAAGTTCAACAGCAGTCGATACAGTAACTGCTTCTTTGAGGGATGAAGTAAAAGTACGAACGTCATAGATGTTAGCAATATTACCACCAGTTGTTGAGCTGCCTAGCACATCTGCAAGGCAAAGAATAGGCGCTAAGGAGCTGTATGTTGGCATACCACTAGTCGCTGCAGATTGACCAGCTGTCGTAGTAAAGGCTGGTTGACTGTTACTACCAGTAAGACATATGTGGCCCCATCGGTTTGTCGTTGTAAGACTGATATTGTTTGTTGTTGCACTATTAGTTGTAAGGGTTGTTGAAGTAACGTTCACACGACGTCCACCAGAATATGCAATGCATGACTGGATTGTAACGCTTGTTGCTGACGCCCAAGAAACTTTGCACGGACCCGAGACGCCTGATGTGACGAGCGCTGGTAAGTCATATGGAGTTGTACCACTTGATGGCACAATGCCAAATGTTAGCAGACCTAGTGTGTCTGGGTTTGAAACATCTCCCCAGCTACCGTTAACGCAGGCACGGATACTGCCCATAGAAGTGTTATAGTACATAGCGCCCTGATTTACTGTTGTAGAACAGGTACCAGAGTCGGTTGTTTGATTATAACTATCAAGCTGGAAGTTGACCTGTGTACTATCTGTTGTACTTGAACCAATCTGGGTGTATTGTGCCAAGGTTATACCTGTACCATTTGGGCTAATAGTAAAGACGTCGGTTCCACCATTTTGTACTGCAAAGCGACCGTTGGTTCCACAACTCGTGACACACTGTAGGTTAATAAGGACATTTGGATCTGTTGTCGTATCTTGAGCGACAAACTTCAAGTCTTTACTATCGGCGAGAGTTATCGTCGCTGGACTTGAGGAGTTATTATAAGTATCTTGCAAGTTTACGGTAATACCCGCCGCACAGTTACCAAACGCGAGTGTGCCTGTTCCGCTAGAATCTTTCAGACAGTCACCAGCATTACCAGGGTTCTGTGGAAGTGTCAGATTCCATGATGCAGTTGGGTTAGCTCCAGATGCTTTTAGAGTAACGGTATTGGCACCGGCTGATGTATAGAATAAAACGGATCCAATATTCGTACTACTGGCGCCAAGCGATAAGGTGCTTGCGCCTTGAATAGCGAGCGTGCCAGCCATAGTTGTTGATACGCCACTGTGGCCAATAGTAATGCTACCTGTGGTGCCAGTTGCTGTGCCAACGTCAAGCGTCAGGTTACCGGAATTACTAGTAGTGCCCGCTGCGTTACCACTGCGAATAACGAGTGCTGAGCTGTTCGTTGATGAGCTCGACTGATCTTGTGTTTGAAGTTGAGTTAAGATACCGGTACCGGTAATATTGAAATTACCCGTTTGTGCAGTACCTGGACTTGAGCCCTGTAGTTGAATCGATGAGCTAGCTGATGCCGAGTAACCACTACAGGTTACTGCAGTCGTACAAATATCGACCACTGAACCACCTATAACTGCCTTGAGGCTGTTGGTATCAGAACGGTAAAACAAACCTCCATTTTTACTTGATAAGCTTGTTGTCGGATTAGCTGTCGCACCATCAAGGACAAATAGGGTAGTCGCTGTGTCGGTGCCAGTACTGTCACCGACCTTCAAAATGTTATTGCTCGTGTCAGCTGTAAAGAGTGTCTGGGCAGAGCTGGCTGACTGAATCTGGAATGCTGCAGTACTATCTTGACTATTACGGAATGTATAGGCGGCCGATTCTGAACTTTTTCGCATATAGAAGTCATCAAAGTAGTATGTGCCAGCTGTTGCTGTGGATCGTACCGCCGCTGACACTTGCATATAGTAGGCAGTGCTAGGCACGGTAGTATTAATTGTTTTGAGAATGTAGCTTGTGCCTGGTAGGCTCGAGTAATTAGTCGTATTACTAAGGACATTCTTATCTTTGTCGTACCAGGTAATTTGAATACCACCCGTACCGTTGGCAGTTCCGCTGTTTTTGACGTAACCTTGAAAGGCGATATTATCACCGGGTTTGACTTCTTGGTAGGTACCTGCATAGACATCCAAGTTGGTTCCGTTTGGGGTAACTTGTAGTTCGTAGTTACCGCTATTAGCATTGGATGCATCATTAACAATACTAGCTTGTGAAGTGCCAAACCAGCCTTCCTCTCCACCAGTAATTGATCCACCGGTTTCAAAATTAGGATTCGAGATATCGTTACCAGGTGTTTTTATTGCATTGTCGAGAATATAGTTATTGTTACTGTTGATATTAAACAGATAGTTTCCAGTCGAGTTCAGCACACGAAATGCCGAGTAAGCATTTGATGTACCCTGAATTGTAACACGACCATCGCTGCCTACACCGAACAGCACTGTACCTAGTGTGCCGACATTGCTGCCGTGAATGTCAAAAATATCGGCCGCAATTGACGTATCTGCGTCTTGTATGTCGATAGTACCGTGAGTACTATCGAGCTTAATCTCAGGTGTTGTTGATGGGTTAGTGCCGTTTGAATAAACAGCCTGGAGGGTGGTTGCGTTACTGGCACCGCCCGGTGTCCATGCCGAACCGTTCCAGATCATTGTTGCCGTTGTATTCTGGCGCATTGCGACGTTAACTACGTTACCTCCTGTATTGGTACTAAGCGTAAAATCGCTTCCGCCGCTTGCAGTAGTAATGTAAAGGATACGACCAGTTGTTGTTGTGTTGGTTGGTGGTGGAAGTGTGATGGTGATACCGCTAGTTGATGCATTGACTATAACGGCACCATAATTATCGACGTTTGCCTGGGTGATCGTACAACTTGACGAACAGGTTGTGTTCGTAACGGTCGTAAAAGCAGAAGCACTCAGATTGATAAGACCCTGCGTGCCTGTTCCGTTTGCAATACCACCAATAAGCGTAATATTACCACCATTGCCATTGGCTCCGCCGCCTGCACCTCCTTGCAGAACTAAGTTACCGCCAGCGAGTGCACTGCCACCTGTACCTGCTGCACCAGCGGTAACATTAAGGGTCGTTCCCGCACTACTTGCACTAGCCGTGTTGACGGAAATAGTATGGGTTGATGTATTCGTTCCAAATTTAATATCCCCAGTATTGGTTGCGAGAAGTGCATCAACTCCGGCCGATTGAAGATCAAGAAAATTACCACCGCTACCAGTTTTATTGAGATAAATACTATTTGTGTTAGTCGAGGCGTCGGTTTGTACTCCTTGTGCGAGCTGGAGAAAATTTGTACTTGCGAGGCCTCCTAGTAGACCTGAATTCAATGCATACGGGCTAGAAGACATACGCTTCATTGGGATCATTTCACCGTCAGGTGTACAGGAGGTGAACGGAGTACAGGTCGCATTGGTACTACCAATGTTCATCGATAGCCATAGGGTACTTTGATTCCAGTCAACACTCGAGCCAAATGGCGTGATCGAACCCAGTTGAACAGACATGAAGCCGTTAATAACTTGAACACCCTGAGAGTTGTTGTTGAGGTAACTCTCCGTCCATTTCAGTGCACCCGTTGGTGAACCTGTGCTGTCGCCAACACTCAGACCGTCACCATCCTGGTAGATCTTAAACTGGATATTATAAAAACCATCTGGAACGGTTGCGCCAGAGCTGGTCAGTAAGCGCCCCTGGAAGTTAATTTGCTGGTTGATGCCGGTTGTCGCGTGAACTGGAGTTGGGACTTTCAAAAAAATGAGTACAAGAAGGATGCCTAACAGTAGTAGAAAAGGCAAAAATTTGCGAGATTTTTGTAACACACTTACGTACATTTTTGTCTAACGGTTTCCCTTATTAGATAAAAGCTGAAACGCCCTCACGCATATGCTTATTACCTCCTCTAAGCATAATCGCCTAGAGGCATTTTTACAAGGGTCAGAGGCCAATAAAATTGCTATTTTTAAGCTGGTTTTGTTGGTAGTAATAGGCCGCGTTTTCGTAGGATTTGCTTTTCTCTACGCTCACCCAACCAGAAGCTTCCCAGGATGCCAATTGCACTGGTGTAAAGTGGCCACAAAACGAGTAATTCATTGGTCGTTGAGGCGGGTGTACTGGTTGAGCCAGTACCAGTCGCTGAAGGTTGTCCGTTGATGATTGAGGCGACGGTAATAAAGGCTACGCGTCCCGCCGCATCAGTTGCTTGAATCGAGATTTGATACGTTCCAGGTTTGGCGTAGGTGTGTCCTGCGTTGAAGGTATCGTTACTATTTCGAGGCACAACCTTGTTATTACTATCACCCCACTGAATATTGACTGCATATGGGGGTGTACCACCTAGCACATCAATTGGCACAGATAGTTCCTGTCCAGGAAATGATCCACGAAAGACCGCGTCGGTGTTAAGCAGTAGTTGAGTGCCACCAAAATCAATAGGTGTTAATGCACCTGATTGTGCAGGTAGGACATCATAAAAGTTTGTGATTGGAGCAGAATCTGGTCCGGCTTGGTTGAGTACGTCGTAGACTCTCGCGATAATTTTATTTTCGCCAAATAGTAGGTCGATATCAACCGAGAATGTGCCCTTGCTTGTGCAGTTTACTGATCCTGCAAAGATATCATTTTTGTACATTTCAACCAGTGTGTTGGCTGGACACGTGCCAGAATAGGTTACTGGTGATGTATTGAAGTGTTGCTGATCCTTAGGGCTTGTGATGATTGCGGCGACTGTTGGTGGCACAGCAGGTACCGTACCTGTTAGTCCAATTGAGCCCGCCTCAGGTCCTGGACTTGAGGCAGCAGCGGTATAGGCGATTAACGACAAGCCAACCACAAGCAGTAGGATCCCGAGCGGAACATACGACGTATGTTCGTGAGGTCTTAGATGCGCAGTATGCGCTACGTGACTCAGCTTAAGCCATTTTAACATGAGCGTATTATATCATGAGTGATAGGTTTATGCAGACGCTACAAGGTGTTAGCGACGATTATTTATTTGCGCTTTTTCGCCTGGGCAAGGATGTACCTGTTGTAACGTCTGATCAGCATTCGTAGGACAAAGAAGGCAACGACGAGGGCCGCGATAATGATAGCAATCAACGTATATGGAATTACCCAGAAGGTCAAGCTTGAAGTAATTATCTGTTTATTAGCGCCATACGTAGCACTGAGGTCGGCGTGATACAGACCGAATAGGATCTTATTTCCAATATTTGTGCTATCTAAGGATGACTCATATTTACGGATACTATTTGGCAGAATATCAGTCGTCGGTTGATTTACGCCTAACGTCGCAACAACGTTACCGAACATATCTTTTACAGTAACGAGTCCAGCTGGTTCTTCTTGAATGTTACCACTGTTTTTAAACCTTTCAGTAAATACGATTGGTGCAGCCTCAAATAATGTTCCGGTTTTACTATCGTGTGATGCAGAAAATTCAACCACTGATAGATTTTCTTTGGCTTGGCCATTAACAGTTAGCAGGATGAGTGAGCCTAGACTTGCAGCGAGCGATACGCCAGTTCCACTTAGATCTGGCGGTGTACCTGTAAACCTGACAATACCAAAATATCCGCCTGGCGAGGCAGTTTTTGGAACATTAATCGCAACTGTCAAACTCTTGATTTCCTTTGGTTTGAGTGTCAATGCTGTGAGTGGTGTTACCCAACTCTTGAAAGAGTAGGCACTTGGCGTATCGTCGAGTATGATTTTTGGTATACCACTTTCGCCATTGGCAACGAAATCATCAATCTCTCCTGTTACGAGCAGGCTCGTCGGTGAAATATCACGCAGACTAATGGTTGTTTTGATAGTTGTACCGGGGTCCGCTCTCAAGTTAATAACTGGTGGACCAATTTCAAGAGCCTGTCCACTTGTATTCGTTGTTGTAATTGTGTTTACAGCGTTAACATGTGTGGTTGAAAATAGCCCAAAGACGAGAGTTGATAAAGTGATTCCGGTTATCGCGAACGTGGTGGACTTTTTCATTGATGGAAATTCCTAATTAGTAGGTTGCTGTGCAGATGTATGTCAATGTTGTTGTGTAGGTGCCCGATGCCTGATTACCTGCCACGTTGACAATGTACGATGCAGTAAATATCTGTGCATTAGTTGGTCCAGCGACGGTATTATCACTTTTTGCAACGGGGTCACCACTCACAAATTTGAAAGTATCAGCAGTATTATATCCTGTAAATGCTTGACCTCGCAAGTCTGTGCCGTTTGGCGTAGCCGCAACTTCCGTTCCCACGGCAGGCGTTGAGGTCGCTGTAGTATTTAATTTAAGGTTCATACCGAACTGTCCAGTTCCACGAACGCCTGTTGTCGCAGATGTCATGGCAGGGATTGTATTCGAGCCTGACGTCAATGTTACGCCGTTTACTGTAATGACATAACCATTTGTCGCGTTGGTTGACGCGGCCATTTGGGAAGTTGCGGTTGCTGTATCGGTTGGAGAGAATAGTTGATTGAAACTCACTGCACCTGATGTAGCAGTCGTACAGTCAGGAATACCTGATGTTGTACTAACTGTAGCACCCGCACAAAAGATCAGTGACTCGGGCATAGTTCCGGTTAGAATAATCTGGTTAGTTGTGGCAGCTGCAACAGAGCCAGTGTCCGTTGCTGTTCCACCAAGTGATGCAGCCGTGAAGATCGTAATACGTACATAAAATGTTTGTGCTGTTACAGTTGGGTTTGTGATTGTATTTAGCTGGTATGAAAGTGCAGGAGTACCTGTAATCGCCGACGCGGTACGGGTAATATAGGGTGCACCATTCGTGGTATTTACTAGTGTAAATCCAGTTGCTCCAGATTGACTAAACAACGTTGCTGATGTTGTAACGAGTCCTGACGGCGTAGTACAGGCAGTAACGCTTGCTGTCGTACAATATAAGAATTGAATTGATCCAATTGTCTGACCTGAGGTACCTGGCGTAAACGTGAATAAGTGGTTGACGACACCACCAATTTTCGATCCACCATCGGATGCCCCTGCAACAAGCGTCAAGCTACGAGTTGTAATTTGCAAAGCTGATGCTTGACCAGTTTGGTAGGTAGCAGCAATCGTTGCGAAAATTAACATTAACGATACTAATACACGCTTACTTAGGAAACCCCGGCTCAACTTCATGTGCGAATTGTAGCATGAGCGTTAATCCGCCGTCAACAATCTATTATCTTTTGCTAACTAGAATGTAGGTGTACAGATATAGGTCAGAGTCGTAGTATATGTACCAGCAGGTTGGCTACCAGGAACGTTCACGATGTAACTAGCAGTAAAAATTTGGGCGTCTGATCCACCCGCTACCGTATATGCGCTGTCGGCAACAGTGTCACCAGAATTAAACTTGAAGTTATCGACAGTATTATAGCCTGCCGTTGCCTCTCCGCGGTAGTTGGTTCCGTTAGAAGCTACTGCAACCTCAGATCCAACAGCGACAGTTGAGGTTAATGTTGTGTTAAGTTTAAGGTTAAGTCCAAATTGACTAATGCCGTGTGAGCCAAGTCCGGATGTTGTCATAGCACTGACCGTATTAGATCCAGATGTAAGGGTCGGTCCATTAACAGTAATCGCATAACCTGATCCAGCGTTGGTTGACGCGGCCATTTGGGAAGTTGCGGTTGCTGTATCGGTTGGAGAGAATAGTTGATTAAAGGCAACAGCACCGGTTGTAACAGTTGAACAGTCAGGTACACCGACGGTCGTACTGACGGTTGCACCAGCGCAGAAAACGAGTGATTCAGGCATAGTACCAGACAGATTAATTCCACGGTTAGTAGCAGCAGCGACGGTACCCGAGTCGATTGGTGATCCTGTTGCATTCAAGGACGCGTAACTTGTAATACGTACAAAGAATGTTTCACCGTTGACTGACGTTGGGTTGGTGACCGAATTGAATTGATAAGTAACTGGTGTGTTTGAAGATACTAACGTAGCGGAACCACGTGCAATATAGGGTGCACCATTTGTGGTATTAACCATACTAAAGCCAGTTGCACCTGTTTGGCCAGACAATGTTGCAGAAGTTGTTACTAAACCAGTCGGTGTGATACATGTCAAGGCGCCAGTATCAGCGGCTGTCGTACAATACTTGAATTGGATTGAACCAACATTACTACCACCCGGTAACGTGAAAGCGAACGCATGGTTAACAACACCACCAGGTGTTGAACCGCCGGTAGTACCATTTGCAACAAGCGTTAAACTACGAGCAGTAATTTGAGAAGCACCAGCGAAGACAGGAAAAATTGCTTGCACTAAAAGAGCCGTGAGCAATATAAAGGGACTTAATAAACGTAACAGGGATTTTTGGTGTTTTTTCATTGTGGTGTTTTTCGCTTTTGTTTGTTTTATGGGCTTGTTAAGGGAATGATAGCACGAGCAATATGCTGTGTCAACAAGTTTTATGAACATTTTTATGATATGACAATGAGTTAGCTATTAGCTAGTAGGTTCCTGTTACGACCAATGTCTGATTACTGGTATAGATGCCACCGGGTGTCAGGGGTGGTACGTTCACGATATAGGTAATCGTGTAGGTAGTAACGCCCGAGTTCTTGGTCGCTTGTGCAATTGTTTCACCACTCACGTAACGGTACACATTAGAAGTATTATAGTTGGAAGCGACAGACCCAAAACCAAACTGACCATTATTAAGATTAGCGCCGATCGAACTAGGCAGTGTGTTAGCAACTAAATTGATGCCAAACTGTGAAGTACCAGCGACTGACGCAGTTGGCGACGATGTACCCATGGCCGCAATTGTCGTTGTTCCGTTGCTGGGGGTGTTGCCATAGATCTGAGCAACGTACCCATAAGTTGTATAGTTACTGACGGTGAAGGTTGTTGTGGCCGTTGATGCAGCAGCAGCTGAAAAGGCAGTTGCGAAGTTAACTGTACCGTTGATTGAAACTGAGAGTGCTGGATCAAATGGTGTTACCGAACCAGAGGCGACTTGGTAGTTACTTGAGGCTGAGATACCGATACCAATACTACCAATCGCGTCATAGCCCGTGTAACTAGCTGAACTCGAGTTATTGAGACCGCCTGCGCCAATCGAACTCTCATTAAAGACATAGTGCGACGAGGCTTGAGGTGTTGCATGAATGGGTGATGATCCTGAGGCGAGATACAAAGACAGCGCAAAAAGTACGTAAATCCCTCTTTTTAACCTCTTTAACATAGGCTCTATTGTCAATGATACACTGACATTTTGCAAGCAAGGCTGCCCTGAGGTTGCTCGCGACAGGCGTAAGCGTTATAATCGTGGACAACGGACTAATTAATATATAAACATGAAAAAACAACCACCCACAGAAACCAAGGATGAAGTCAAGCCATCTTCCACTGAACCGCCAGCGCCGGAGGTGTTGAAGGCGCAGGATGATGAGCCAAAAACTGAGACATCGTCAACTGAGTCTAGAGAGGCTGTTACACATCGCGCTAAACCGCTCATGCACCGCGTAACTTATCGTCCAAGCCACAAAGCGACCTTTATTGGAGTTGCTGTAGTTGTTGCTATCCTTGGAATCAACGCTATTATTATTGCCTTTGTCGTCCAGGGACAATCGAGCGCGAGCGCACAAGGTTCACAATCGGATGTAACAATTAGTCCGGCGGTCCTCGACACATTGGGCGTAAGTCGTAACTCGGTGGGTGATCTGGGAACGCAGCTAGTTGTTAGTCCTAACGCAAAGTTTAACGGTACGGTAACGATCGGTAGCGATGTCAGTATTGGTGGCGCCCTCAAGCTGAACGGTACATTATCCGTTGCCAACGCGGCCCTCACGAGTCTGCAAGCTGGTAACACTTCACTCAATAAATTAGACGTTAACGGCGACGTGAATGCATCCAATCTGACACTACGACAGAATCTAGCCATCGCTGGCACGACAACGCTTCAGGGCGCAGTAACTGCTGGTCAATCAATGACAGTCGCGGGGAACTTGACCGTAGGTGGTGCATTGTCGGTTCGATTATTCCAGGCAAGTAGCCTAACGTCTGAGACTACTCTAACAATCGGTGGGCATGTTATTACGAAGGGACTCGCACCAGGGCTATCTGGCGGTGGCGCGCTCGGATCAAACGGGACAGTATCAATTAGTGGTAATGACGCCTCGGGTACGGTTGCGGTTAATATCGGTACGGGTGCGGTTAGCGGTGTCTTAGCATCAATCTCGTTTAATACACAGTACAGCTCAACACCACATGTGATCGTAACTCCAGTCGGACGAAGTCCAGGCGACTTCTATATCAATCGAACGAGTACAGGATTTAGTATTATTGTTAGCAGTGGCCTCACCCCCGGCGGATATGCTTTCGACTACATTGTAGAACAATAGATATAATGTAGTTATTTCGGGTCCTGTCGCTCGGTCCGCCCCTACTTCTCGCTGGATTACCAGGCTCGAAGTGGGTGCTGCCCCGCCTCGCGCCACCCGCAGCAGTGTATCGAAGCCAATTACATATTAACGAAAAGCATGACTTCGTTATCTCGAACCGTAACAATGCCGTTATGGATATTAAAAACAACTTGGTCTGATGGAGTGCCGATTACGACTTCACCTGGATCGAGCATCGAGAAAAAATCTGCATGGCCGGGCAGGATGTCGAACTTGCCGACAGCATTAACCGCCGTTACTGATTCGGCCGGGCCTTGGTAATACAGATGAAATGGTGCACGCGCAATGACAGTCATCTGATTGGCATCAGAATCCTTAGCTGCCATTACTTACTCGCGGCCGGCGCTTCTTCGGCGGGCTTTTTATCTTTTGCTGGCTCAGCTGCTTTTTCAGTAGGCTTACCATCAAGAATCTCTTCGATACCCTTGAGTGTCTGTTCGAGTGTGAAGTATTGACCAGGTTTACCAGACAGGTGCTCGGCAACGGTAAAATCTTGCGAGAAGAATTGCACTAGTTTCTGAGCGTTCTGATAATCGGCGCGGTCGGCAGGAGAAAGTTCATTCTCACCAACAATTGCAATAATATTCTTTAATGAATCATATTTTTGCATAATTGCCTGTACGCGACCAGCTAACTGATAATGGCGTTCACCAACAATCTGTGGAGTGAGGAGCGATGAGGTTGTTTTGAGGAGATCGACGGCCGGGCGAATGCCATTTTCAGCCACGCTACGAGATAGCACCAGAACTGAGTCTAGTTGTTGCGAAATCGCTTGTACAGCAGGGTCTGACAGGTCGTCTGCAGGAATATAAACAGCTTGGACGGAGGTAATTGTACCCTTGTCGGTTGAACTTAAACGGTCCTCGAGACGACGTAACTCAGCGAAGATCTTTGGTGAGTAACCACCCTCGGACGGAATCAGGCCGAGATTAGTTGATAGTTCGGTTAAGGCTTGGATGTGTCGATAGATGTTGTCCAC
>SCSZ01000019.1 GCA_004322265.1 Patescibacteria group bacterium | reverse complement strand
ATAAAGACTTTATCGCCATATCAAACGGTTGAGCAGATTGCAAAGAGCGTCGGTATCACTATTTATAACGAAGATATCACTACCTTGGCTCCAACAACTGATTTGGTAGGTGATGGCGCAGGCCTGCAACTCACCATTACACGAGCGACGCCTCTTACTCTCGACTTATATGGTAAAGTTACCGACATCCGCACGCAGGGCAAAACGGTTGGTGATATGTTGAAAGAAAAGAACATCGTACTCGGTAGTAAAGGCCGGGTATCCGTACCGCTATCGACGCCCATATCGCAGGGCATGAATGTTCGCGTCTGGCGTGAGGGTGTGCAAACGGTCTCTGTCGATCAGGAAATACCGGTTACGTCTCGGCTTGTCTACGACGCAGATCGTCCGATTGGATATCGCGTAGTCCAGACCAAAGGTACGCCAGGTAATCGAAGTATAACCTATCAAGTTGAAGTCAAAGACGGTGTCGAAGTCTCTAGAGTAGAGATCGCTAATATCATCACGCGCGATGCAACGATGCAAGTTGAGGTTATTGGATTACATAACGATGGCACAGGATTAACTAAATCAAAAGGTGCGCAGTACTGGACTGATAGTAAAGGAGTCTCACACCGCGAAACGTACTATGATCTCAATATGAGTGCAGCGATGCAAAGTTGTGGGCAGGGTGGATATTATGTTGTACGGCCAGACGGTGCAAAAGTTGATGCCCAGGGCTACATAATTGTTGCCGCAGATTATGCAATTTACCCCAAGTGTTCTCTTATCGAAACCAGTCTAGGAACTGGAAAAGTGTATGACACAGGAGGATTTATATCCAGATATCCAAATGGGTTCGACCTTGCGACAGATTGGACGAATTACGACGGCAGGTAGCAATCGTTCTTTGTTATACTAAAGCTAATGACTATTCGATCAGACGATAAAAAGGCTGAAGACGAAGCCGCAGTACTTGCAGCGATTGCTACGATGCCCGACAAAGACCAGCTAATTAGCAAACGACTTCACGCCATAATTACCTCGAGCGCTCCGGAACTCTTGCCGCGAACCTGGTACGGCATGCCGGCATATCATAACGGCAGTAGGATTGTGTGCTGGTTTCGTAGTGGAAAGAAATTTGGCGAAAGGTACATGACACTTGGATTTAACGATACGGCGCAACTCGATGAAGGCGGTATGTGGCCAGTCAACTTTGCGATAACAGAGCTGACCGATGAAGCCGCCGATACAGTCGCTACACTGATCAAAAAAGCTACCAGAAAACCCTAGCTCTCCGTAATGCTTGTGTTTGGGCTCTATCTCTGATATAAAAATGAGTATATTACTTAAAATACACTAGGATATTTCATTTATGGAACCAAACCAACCAGAGCAGCCATCGGTAGAGCCAAGTACAGAGCCTGTAGAACAACCAACCACGGAGTCCCCAGTATCTGCCGAGCCGGTTGTAGAGGAGGACACAGAGCCAACTACTGAGCCAGTTGTCGCAACAACAGCTCCTGTGAATTCAACACCAGCTGTAGCTCCCGCTGGTGCAGTAAATCCTGGTAAGACAATGGGTATCGTCAGTTTTGTGTTATCACTTGTTGGTATCGGGCTTGTTGGTCTTATCCTAGGTATTATTGCCAAGAGCAAGTCAAAGAAGGCTGGTCAAAAAAATGGATTTGCACTCGCGGGAATAATTATCGGCATTGTTAACATTATTGTTGTTGCTCTCATCACGACATTTGCAATCATGGGTGTGATGGCGATTGCACAAAAGTGTAACGAACTTGGTTCGGGCACTCATATAGAAAATGGTATAACCTACACCTGTGGTACATCTAGTAACACTACTCAAAGCTACTAACGCTAATGACTTTCCTCCTTTAATCAGGCTATACTGATAGGCATGAGCGCTTTTCTTGGTTACCTTACGATTCTTATCGCAATCGTCAGCTATAGCTTTTATATTCACGATGTCTTTGGGCACAAAACTAAACCACATGGCTTTACTTGGTTTACGTGGGCGCTGCTAAATACTTTTATATTTTACGAACAAGTTATCCATGGTGGTGGTCCAGGTGCTTGGGTAACTGGCGTCGCCGCTATAGCAAATACAGTGATTTTTTTCTTGGCATTCAAATATGGCGAGCGCAATATTACGAAACTTGATTGGTTTTGTCTTGTTACTGCGTTATTTGCTCTTGGGATTTGGTGGATTAATTCAGATGCGGTTCTCTCTGTTATTCTGGCGTGTGCAGTATTCGTTATTGGGTTTATTCCAACATTTCGCAAATCACTTCACCGCGCTCACGAAGAAACAGCGATTACCTTCGCGCTCAATAGTCTGAAATTTTTGATTGCACTGTTTGCTCTTAATGCATTTACGTTAACAACAGCACTATACCCGCTGGTACTATTTGTTGTTAACGGATTTTTTGCCATATTTTTGTTTACGAACCAAGCACTTATAATGCGTAGCACCAAGCAACACGCACATCGCAAGAGCTAATACTTTGATATGATAATGATATGACAATGATGTTTGACTGGCAGCGAGATATCGAGCCATTTCTAGATACCATGCAACCAGTTGAAGGAGGTTATAGTCTGGCCGAGCGCGGAGTTGTAACAATTGGTAGCGGCCTAAAGGTCTTTGTAAAAATTGCCGAGGGTGAAATGACAAAGAAATGGCTACGCAAAGAAATCATTGCCTATCAAAAACTAAACAGCGCAGGCTATCCATATATACCGACGCTACTTGCCTATAACGAATCCCATAGCGCAATGGCCATTGAATATTTGAACGGTGCAAGCTTTGAAAATATTTGGGACACAGACAAGTTAGATGCGATATTAAATACCCAAAAAGTGCTCAGGGACTACAAGCAAGTATTTATAGATGATCCGAACTTTACACTTGAAAGCGTGATCGGTCTTGACTCCAAATGGGGATCGATAATGAAGGTTGGGGCTATAGAAAAAATAAATACCAAGTTCGCTAAACTTGGCGTCGATGCGTCATTTACGCGCGAACAAATACGGTCGTACGAGGCAATGCTTGAAGGCTGGAAGATAGCCGATGACACGTTAGTGCATCAAGACATTCGGGCCGATAATTTTGGCTACGATCCAATTACCAGGCAAGGTAAATTAGTTGATTGGAACTGGCTGTGTCTGGGTGATGTCAGTCTTGATAGAACACCGCTTTTTGTCAACATGTATATATCAGGCTTTGATCCCTACGTTCATCATCCTGAGACGTACGATGCCAAGATGCTGGCATATTTAGTTAGTTTTTGGTTAGATCGTGTTTTAAATGCCGATGAAGATGAGAACGAATTAGCTTTCAAGCGGATGAAAGCTCAGGCTACAAGTGTGAGAGCAGCTGTTGAGCTACTCGACAAAAGCACTACTCGTTAATATCGTGGATGACAGTGATGTGCGCACCAAGCGTATTGAGGCGGTTGGCTAGATCTTCATAGCCACGATTGATCGAATACACATTTCGAAGTGTTGAAATCCCAGGCGCAGCCAACATTCCAAGAAGGATGACAACGGCAGGTCTAAGGGCTGGAGGCGTAACAATCTCAGCAGGCTTCCATTTAGTTGGTCCCTCGATATAGACGCGGTGCGGGTCAAGCAGTTGGACGTTCGCGTTAAGCTTGGTTAGTTCCAGCATGTAGATTGCACGGTTTTCGTACACCCAGTCATGGATTAGGGTACGACCCTTAGCCGTCGCTGCGATAACGGCAAAAAATGGCAGGTTATCAATGTTCAGACCGGGGAATGGAAGTGGGTGAATCTTGTCCTGAGGAGCGTGCAGTGGGGTAACTTTGGTCGTGAGGTCAACCAGACGTGTTTTACCATTCAGGGCCGTATATTCATCAGACATCTCATATTCAAATCCCATGTCTTCGAGGGTTTTAAGCTCAATTTCGATAAATTCAATTGGGGCACGCTTAATGGTAATTGATGATTTGGTAACAATCGCAGCAGCGATAAAGCTCATAGCTTCAATCGGATCTTCGGCGGGAGAGTATTCAACCTTTTTGTTAATATCACGAACTCCACGCACGACGAGGGTCGTCGTACCGATTCCCTCAATTTTGACGCCAAGTTTTTCAAGGAAGAAACAAAGATCCTGGACCATATAATTAGGGCTAGCGTTACGGATCGTCGTCGTACCGTCGGTTAGGGCTGCAGCCATCAGGATGTTTTCGGTAACCGTATCACCACGTTCAGACAGGACAATGGCTCGTTCCGGGATAATTGGTTTAGAAGTCGCATCGTAAAAACCAGTTACTGTATCAACGCTCAGGCCAAAGTCGCGTAGACCCGATAGGTGTGGCTCGACGGTACGTTCACCGATTGTACAACCACCAGCGTAGGGTAGTTTGAACGTTTTATAGCGGTGAAGCAGGGGGCCAAGGAACATAATAATACTGCGAGTACGACGGGCGGCGGCTAGATCCATGCTTTCGAGTTTGAGTTTAGCCGGTGGGGTAATCTCGAGATTATTATCACCAAACCATCTGGTCTTTACGCCAATACTATTGAGTACTTCGATAATACGGTTTACTTCCTCTATGCGGGCGAGGTTACGAAGCGTTGTTGTGCCACGATTCAGAAGCGACGCGCAGAGTAGGGCTACAGCAGCGTTCTTACTAGTATTGATTGTAATACTGCCACTAAGCTCGTGGCCACCTTCAACACGAAAATTGAGTGTACCTGATTGGTTGAGACTGACAATTTGACTTGACAGAACATCGCTAATGCGCGCTAACATCTCAAGGCTGATATTTTGTCCACCTTTTTCGATGCGATTTATGGCGCTTTGACTAGTGTTTAAAGCTTTAGCAAGTTGTGTTTGAGTGAGTCCGCGTGATTGTCTGTTCTCTTGAATAAGGTTACCAATTTTGGCTTTGTAGGTGTCATTTGTCATAAAATCTATATTATACCACCTATGATATATTGTCAATAATGATATAATAAAGTGTAAATACATGAATATACACTAAATGGGGAGTTCATCGGTATATGAAAGACACTAAAATAGCAGCGTTTATTAAAGGTGAAGAGAAGCGACAGCGTGAAGGCCTAGAGCTCATTCCAAGCGAGAATTACGTATCTCGTGATGTGCTTGAGGCTATGGGTAGTATCTTTACGAATAAATACAGCGAAGGTTACCCCGGTAAACGATACTACGGTGGTCAAGACTTTACAGATCCAGTCGAACAACTCGCCATTGATCGCGCCAAGGAACTATTTAAGGCCGATCACGCCAATGTTCAGCCACATTCTGGTGCACCAGCTAATCAAGCAGTTTACTTTGCCTGGCTAGAACCAGGTGATACAGTACTTGCGATGGATCTATCGCATGGTGGACACCTGACGCATGGTAACCCGATGACTATGTCGGCTCATCTATACAACTTCATTCCGTACAAAATGAAAGATCCCGCAACAGGTGAGATCGACTATGACGAACTTCGCCGTCTCGCGCTCGAGCACAAACCAAAGCTTATCCTCGCAGGCTTTAGTGCCTACCCACGCGAACTCGATTACGAGAAGTTTGCTGCAATTGGTAAAGAGGTTGGAGCACTGCTGATGGCTGATATGGCGCACATCGCAGGTCTGATTGCTGGTGGTGTTGCCAAGAATCCATTTGACTATGGATTTCACGTTATCACAAC
>SCSZ01000001.1 GCA_004322265.1 Patescibacteria group bacterium | reverse complement strand
TGATCTTTGTGATGTAATCAGCATGCCTGTAACAGTTACCAACGACGATAATTCGACCAGCAAGGGGAAGCTGCCGATTGCGATGTGTGGCTATCACGGAGTATTTCGTATTCCGCTGCCTGATTCTGTGGCAGTTATGGCCCCATACAGTAAGCTCATGCCAGTGATTGCCATGCCACACATGGGCGTTGAATATGTGCCGGCTCCCGATCAACTAAAGACTGACTTTTATCGTAGTCTGATCGACGGGGGAGCGGACGTCGTACTTGGCGATCATCCGCACTGGATTCAAAATACCGAAAGTTACAAAGGGCATTTAATCGTTTATTCAATGGGCAACTTTATGTTTGACCAACAAGATACAGCGGAAGTAGTACGTTCGGCTGCCATACAAGTAGTGATAAGAACGAATAATGATAATAAAGACATGGTCAAGAAATGGTTGGCGCTCGGCGAAACGTGCGGAACCTATCATGATACGTGTCTCGCTGACGCGCAGAAGGAAGGCCTGACGAAGCTCAATATTTTGTTCCAATTTGGTGTTGTGGGCACAAATGACTCGGGCAAGATTACAAAACCAGCCACAGCCGAACAGACAGCTGGTATTCTGCAACGACTACAGTGGAGCTCGACGATGAGTAAGTTACAGGCACCATATAGTAAACTATAGATATGGTTATGACACATGCTGAACTACACGACTATTTGCTGAGTTTTCCAAATGTTTGGTTGGATTTTCCGTTTGGCGAGGACACGTCTGTTTATAAAATTGGCCACACTGAAACAGGTGGCGGTAAAATGTTTGCGATCATTCAGGAGAATTCCAAGCCACTGCGCATTAGTTTGAAATGCGATCCGCAACTTGCCCAGCGGCTTCGGGAAACGTACGAGACAGTACTGCCTGGCTATCACCTTAGTAAAAAACACTGGAATACGATTCTACTGACAGGCCAGGTGCCTGATGATGAATTTCGCAGCCTAGTGCAAATTAGTTACGACCTGGTTGCTTAATCAGTTGCTGCAGTAAAGTCATCAAAGGCTTTTTGGGTTGGCTGTAGGTTCGTGTAGGCACTTGCAAGGAATGTTTTTAGATCTTGGTTATGCGTCGAACTGTTGATTTGACGCATCAGTGAGACGATCGTTGCGAGGCGATAGGCCATCTCTCGGGCATACGTGCTGTCATAGACAGCGTTCAGACGAGCGTCTTCTAGACGGGCTGTAACATCTGCGCCGGCTTCGCTTGTAACAACACTTTTATCAAGCTTGGTAATGTCAATTTTATCCTTCAGGAGGGGTGCAGCAATATCGCGATTCGTATTTGTCAGATAAATATCCAAGTTGCTATTGAGGGCCCGAAGCTGACTATCTTTGAGCTCGCTATCGGCGCTCGTAACGATGGTTTGTGTGCTTTGGAGCCTAGCGGCAAGTTGCTCTTCGGGCTTCTTACTTCCACCGAGTCCGACAGCGATAACGAGGATCATTACAATAACAAAGGCACCCCCGAGTATACCCGCAATAATCATTTGTTTCCTCGTGAGCGGAATCTTTCGTTTTGGTGCTTGCGGCGCAATTTGATTCAAATAATCGACTGATAGGGGAGCCTCAGGTTGTGAAACCTGTGATTGGAATGGAGACGGTGGTAGGTTTGGATCCATATTCCTCTATTTAAGCACAAGCTATAACAGAGGTAAAGGGTGGTATACTAAAACCATGCAGGATGCAAAAGAGGAAGTACGGTCGCGACTGAACATCGAGGATGTAATTGGCGAGTATGTACAGCTAAAACGTGCTGGTCGTAACTTCAAAGGTCTCAGTCCGTTCTCTGGTGAAAAAACACCAAGTTTTGTTGTGAGCCCGGACAAACATATCTGGCACGATTTCTCATCAGGTCGTGGTGGCGACATTTTTACCTTTATTATGGAAGTCGAGGGAGTTGATTTTCGCCAAGCTCTTGAACATTTAGCTCGTAAAGCTGGTGTCGAACTGGAAGTATACGACGACAATGGGGGCAAAGAGCGTGCCGAAACAAAGAAGCGACTACTAAAAGCACTCAATCTTGCAACTGATTATTACCAGCAGAGTCTGATCAAAAATCCGCATGCTGTCGAGTATGTTTTTAAAAAACGACGTCTTAGTAAACAAATCGTAACAGATTTTCGGATCGGCTATGCACCAGCTAGTGGCGATGCACTCGTGCAATTTTTAGAAAAGAAAGGTTTCACCAAAAAAGATCTGAGCGAGGCAGGTCTCACGAACCAATATGGTGGTGATATGTTCCGTGGGCGCATGACCGTACCACTCATGGATAGTGTGGGGCAGGTGATTGGCTTTACCGCACGGACACTAACTGATGATGATCCCAAATCACCGAAATATCTCAATACACCGCAAACAATGCTGTATGACAAAAGCCGTCATGTCTTTGGGCTAAGTCAGGCAAAAGAAGCAATACGCAAAAATGACTATGCTGTTATTGTCGAGGGTAATTTGGACGTTATTAGCAGCCACCAAGTTGGTATAACGGGTGTTGTTGCAACAGCTGGAACGGCCATGACCGAGTATCATCTAAGGGCTTTAAAGCGCCTGAGCGAAAATGTACGTCTGGCGTTTGATGGTGATAAAGCAGGGCTGGCGGCAACCGAACGTGCTATCCCGATCGCAGAACTTACTGGCGTTGAACTAACAATTGTATCGCTAACAGATAATGCTAAGGATCCTGACGAACTGATTCAAAAAGATCCTGCATTGTGGCAACAAGCCATTAACAACTCAAAACCAGTGATTGACTGGTTGCTTGATCAATATGAAGCGCGCGAGGATATGAGCACCGTACCGGGCAAGGCAAAATTTACAGACGCCGCACTTCGCGTTATTCGTTTATTACAAAATAGTACAGTAAAGCAACAGTATATTCAGCTGGTTGCGGACAAAATTGGTGGCATTGCTGCCAGTCTGACAGAGCGGATGGCACAACTAAAGGACGAAGTCGCGGAAAAACCAGCGTTAAAACAAGTTGTACCAGCAGCTCGTGAAACGACGTATGACGAATACTCATACCAAGATAATTTATTAGCACTCGCGCTTATTGACGCGTCAACTCACGAACTTTTCAAGGACGTCATTGTTGAAACGTTTGCTGGCGAGGAACGAAAGGCCGTTGTAAAGTACCTTATGGAGCATCCAGGAAAGACTATCGACGACACACCCAAGGGGTTGCAAAAGTACGACACCTATGTGAAAATAGTATTACTGAAGGCCGACGCTCGTTATGCTGATTGGAACGACCAAGATCGTTACTTTGAAACAGCTCGATTGCTCCGCCAAGTTACAACAGAACATAAGCAAAAGCAAAAAGACATACTAACTGAACAGTTAAGAGACGCGGAGACGATGGGCGATGACGCTAAGGCTAGCGAAATACGTTCACGTATCAACGATCTTATAAAGGAGATACAAAGTGCCAAAAAGTAAAAAAGACGACACGCCAAAAATAGATGAAATTGCCGAAGAGGAAGCAGTACTTGATACTCAGCTGCTGGTTGATGATGGTGCGCTGCCACTTGGTGATATTGAAGAGCCTGCACTCGAAGAGTTGGAGGAAGAAGAAGAGGATGATGAAGATGTCCTGAATCAAGGTCAGTACTTTGACGACGCGAGCGATGATAGCGTTCGTTTGTACCTTCGTGAAATTGGTAAAATCCCACTGCTTAATTCAGAGGAAGAACTCGCGCTTGCGAAGCGCGTTGTTGCAGGTGAAAAGAAAGCAAAGGACAAGATGGCTGAAGCAAACATGCGTCTCGTCGTGTCAATTGCGAAACGTTACAGTGGTCGTGGACTCGATTTTCTCGACCTAATTCAAGAAGGTAACACAGGACTACTTCGTGCGGTTGAAAAATTTGATCCAGACAAGGGATTTAAATTCTCCACATACGCGACGTGGTGGATCCGTCAGGCGATTACTCGTGCGATTGCTGACCAGGCACGTACGATCCGTATTCCAGTTCACATGGTTGAGACTATCAACAAATTGCTTCGTACCCAACGACGTATGACTCAGGAACTAAACCGTGAACCAACTATCGAAGAGCTTGCTAAGGAACTCGAGATGGAGCCTGACAAGGTCGAATACGTTATCAAAATCAAGCAAGACATCACGTCGCTCGACGCTGGTGTTGGTCGAGATGGTGAGGACGAAGATTCAGTTCTCGGTGATTTCATTGAGGATGAGGATGGTACAACGCCAGAAGAATCTGCAACTTCACAACTGTTGAAAGAGCAGGTCCAATCAATTCTTTCAACACTTTCTGATCGTGAACAAAAGATTGTCAAAATGCGTTTCGGGCTTGAAAACGGCAAGTCTCATACACTCGAAGAAGTTGGCCAGGAATTCGCTGTTACTCGTGAACGTATCCGCCAAATTGAAGCAAAGGCACTTGCCAAACTTCGTAAGCACAAGGATGCCAAGAAGCTTCACGAATATCTAGGATAAAGACTAAAAGTCTATTTCGGAAATAATTGCATCGATATTTCGGTGCAATTTTTCTTTGTCGCCATCGTTGATGACGAAGTAGTCTGCCATCGCAATTGGGCCACCTTTATCGATGGTTTCGATTTCCATGTGGTCGCGTTCGATTGACGTTGCTTCGGTCTGGGGACGCTCTGAGCGAGTCAGTAAACGGTGGTAACGGAGGTGTTTCGGCGTAATAATTGCGACAACGTCAAGCTGACTATGAAACTCTTGCTTCATGGCTTTATATTCGTCCCAACTATAAATACCGTCTGCAATAATTCGTTTTTGGCCAGCATCAATTAATTCATGAATTTGTTTGATGATTTCGCGTACGACAAAATCTTCGCCCTCACGCTCGCGAATTTCAACGCGAAACGTTTTTTCGTTCTCTTCACCAATCGGAATGCCAGCCTTTTCCATGGCAGCGTAGATGACGCCGCCGAAATAAACTTTTGGATAACCTTTGTCGCTCAGGTACTGCACGGCTGCACTTTTACCAGAGCCTGTTAGGCCGACAAATGCGATGATTTTCACGTTTTCATTTTGTGTCATGACATCTATTGTAACAGATAATAATCTCTGATTAAGGTATACTTATACCATGAGCAAACGTCTGGTTCTGATTGATGGAATGTCCGTATTTTATCGTGGCTACTTTGCAATGCCCGGGCTAAGTCTGTCGGACGGCACGCCGACTGGCGGTGTGTTTGGCTTTGCGAGCATTGCGATTGAAGTCATCAAGAAACTCGAACCAGATTATATTGCTGTTGCCTGGGATATTCGTGGCACCTCAACTGCTAAACGTAGTGAAATATTTGCTGACTATAAAGCAGGTCGTACTAAGCCACCTGATGATTTTTACGCACAGTTACCAATTTTGCACGCACTGCTCGAAAGTTTTGGATGGCCACTATACGAACTTGATCAGTACGAAGCTGATGATATTATGGGCACGGTTGCGCTTCAGGCGGCCGAAAAGGGTATTGAAACCTGCATCGTAACAGGCGACTACGATATGATGCAGTTAATTTCACCTTCTACGAAAGTGTACATTACGAAAAAGGGAAGTGAGCTTATTTACTTTGATGATGACTCATTCTTTGATAAGTATGGGGTGCGAGTTGATCAGTTTATTGATTATAAAGCCCTGGTTGGCGATAAGAGCGACAATATTCCTGGCGTTCGTAAAATTGGTCCAAAGGCTGCCGAAAGTTTGCTTACACAATACGGTGATCTCGATGGTATTTACGCACACATTGATGAATTAAAGGGTGCCCAGAAACAAAACCTCATCGATGACAAAGCCAATGCTTACATGAGTCAGCAGTTAGCACGTATTTTTTGCGACGTACCTGTTGAGTTTGATTGGAAAGCAGCTGATATTAACAATACTGACCTGCCGGCTGTTGCTGCCAAGCTGAAAGAACTTGAGTTTCACTCGCTTATTAAGCGTCTGCCAAAACACATGCAGGAAATTGCCGATACGTCTCTATATTTTCACGAATCAGAGGAAGTAACACTAAAAGAAAAACCGTGGCCTGAAACCGTCTCAATTGACGGACCGATGATCATCCATGTCGAAGCTGATGAGTTGTGGGTGGCGTTTGACTCTGTCTACGTAACGCATACTAAAATAGATGAAATCGATACCAGTTTCTGGCGTGCAATCGAGTTTGGTATGGTCGTTTCGTACGACATTAAGCAACTCTATCACGATCTGGCGGCTCACAATGTATCGGTGCGATTTAATGACATCCACGATATTCGCCAAGCAGCGTTTTTGCTTGATCCGCTCCGCCGAGATCGTAGTCTGAGCGGGCTTATCGGCGCTGAGCTCTCCACGCCAACTGCACAAGTTGCGGCAGCACGTCAAATTTATGGCTGGCAGGTTGAAGCTTTTAAAACCCACGAGCAAATTGCTGATATTGCCAAGCGTTTCGACTTTCCGTTGATATATGTGTTGTTCTTAATGGAACACAAGGGTATCAAAATTGATCCAGCGATCCTAGAAAAAATGAGCAAGGAACTCGGTGATGAGCATGTAAAGCTCGAACAAGAAATGTATAAGATGGCTGGGTACGATTTCAATATCGCAAGTCCTGCGCAGCTGTCTGAAGTGCTATTTACCAAACTGCAGCTACCAACTGCGGGGATCAAAAAGGGTAAAACTGGCTATAGTACGGGCCAAAAAGAACTTGATAAACTAAAGGGTCAGCACCCAATCATTGAACTAATTGAACGAACCCGTGAACTTGCGAAATTAAAAAATACCTATGTCGATACGTTACCTACCATGGCTGACGCTCACGGACGAATTCATACTACGTTTAATCAAGATGTTGCGGCGACGGGACGACTGAGTAGCACTAATCCGAATCTTCAAAATATACCGGTTCGTACCGACCTAGGTCGTAAGATACGCGAAGCATTCATGCCAGAAGGCGACAAAGTATTTATTAGTGCTGACTACTCACAATTTGAGCTGCGTCTGGCAGCGATTCTGGCGGGCGATAAAGAGATGATCAACGACTTTAACGGTGATGTTGATATTCACACTAAGACGGCTAGTGAAGTCTATGGTATTGCCATGGATGATGTTACGAAGAGCCAACGACGCGATGCCAAGGTAATTAACTTCGGCGTCTTGTATGGTATGAGTCCGCACGGTCTGAGTGCTGCAACGGGTATGAACTTTGTCGAAGCCAAGAAGTTTATTGATCGTTATTTCGAACTTCGTTCACCAATCAGGAAGTATATTGATGACACGCTCGCAAAGGCTCGGACGGATGGCTACGTCGCGACCTATTTTGGCCGTCGTCGTCCAACACCTGATATCCTCAGCAGTAACTTTATGGTGCGTCAAGGCGCCGAACGGGCAGCGGCCAATATGCCAATTCAGGGGACTGAAGCTGACCTCATGAAACTTGCGATGATCAAAGTTGATGAGCAACTCGAAGGCATGGGCGAACAGATTTTGCAGATTCACGACAGTATCCTGATTGAGGCACCGGCCGAAAATGCTGATAAAATCGCAAAGCTTCTAAAGTCTGTCATGGAGAACATTGCGCCCGAGCTCGGCATCAAGTTAAAAGTTGACGTTTCGATTGGTAAGAACTGGGGTGAACTCTAACAAACAAGGGGTTGCAGGGGTTGACAATTTAGTATATACATACTAAAATAACCATATGAGAAATTCACGTATCATTCCTGTTGCGCTCATCCTTATTATTGTTGCTATCGCAATTGCAGCGCTGGTTTCCCTTGCAAGGACCGTATTCTTTTCTGGCGGGACATCGCAGACCGTCTCGCAGACCGACGTCAGTACTGATGCACTTCTAAATACCGCCATTAACCATTCCGTAACGATGACGGTTCGTGGTGCGATTGTTGCCAATGAAGAGTTTCGCTCGTACAAGATCACGGTAACGCCAACGACTCGGACTTTAACGACATACAGTGGGTATCTTAATACGCCAATCGATCAGATTAGCGTGTCGAATAATACACCAGCCTACGAGCAGTTTGTCTACGCGCTCGATCGAGCAAATCTCGTAAAAGGTACAGAATTAACAGGTGCAAATAATGATACGCGCGGAATTTGTGCGGACGGAAAAGTCTACGAGTTTGGTGTTATCAAAGACGGAAAGTCCGTCAAAACGTTATGGACGTCAAGCTGTAAAGAATCAAAGGGATCACTCGATGCAAACGTCGGTAATCTAGCTGCTATGTTCATTGATCAGATACCAAAAGGCGTCGAGCTCATCAATAAAATAGTATTATAAGTTCTAGGAGGGTATATGCCAGAACTGCCAGAAGTGGAGACCGTTCGTCGTGGACTCAGTAATTTGATCATTGGCCGAACTATCAAGTCGGTTATTCATGATACCGCGAAGAGCTTTCCGAATGACGATCAGACTGTTAAGTCGTTTATGATTCAGGCAAAAGTAAGCGGTGTTCGTCGACGTGCGAAAGTGTTGATGATCGACCTCTCAACGAGTTATACACTTGTCGTTCACCTTAAAATGACCGGACAGTTAGTCTATGTTGGTGAGACTCGTTTTGGTGCAGGGCATCCTAGTGATAGTCTGGTTAACCAACTGCCCGACAAATCAACTCGTGTGGTGATCGAATTTACAGACCATACGAACCTATATTTTAACGATCAGCGTAAATTTGGCTGGATAAAACTAGTGCCTACGGCAGAGATATCTGAAATGGCTTTCATGAAGAAAGTGGGCCCCGAGCCGCTTGAAGATACATTTACGCCTGCTCAATTCGCAGAACGTTTTAAACGTCGAGCTAATACGTCGATTAAGGCGGCGCTCCTCGATCAATCGGTCATTGCGGGTGTTGGCAATATTTATGCTGATGAATCGTTATGGGGTGCCAAGATTCATCCAAAGCGACTCGTTAAAACAATTAAGCCAGCTGAGTTTAAAAAATTGTATATCGAGCTTCGATCCGTTATGAACCTGGCGATTGAAAAGGGTGGCAGTAGCAACCATACCTACATCAACGCCGAGGGCAAAAAGGGAAGTTATATGGACTTTGCTCGCGTTTTTCGGCGTGAAGGATTAGCGTGTCCACGCTGTGGCACGACGATTATAAAGATAAGGGTAGCTGGGCGTGGTACGCACATCTGTCCACATTGTCAAAGACTCTAAGGTATACTGGTGTTAAGATGATAACCTTTCTGACTGGTGAAAATACGTTTGAAATTGCGCAAGAACTCGAGCGGATTATTGCTAAGTTTGACGGGGCTCCTGAACGTATTGATGGCAGTGAACTTGACCCAAGACAACTACCGAACTTATTAACAGGAACGACCTTATTTGCGGACAAGCGACTGGTTATTATCAAGGACTTGTCTCAGAATAAATCTATCTGGACAGATTTTGCAGACTGGCTACCGCGCGTACCTGATGAGATCCATCTTGTGCTTGTTGACAGTAAGCCGGACAAACGAACCATAACCTATAAAGAGCTCAAAAAAGTTGCAAACATTACTGAGCATGTCGCTTGGACGGACCGTGATGAATCAAAAGCGGCGAAATGGGTAAGCGGGGAAGCTCAAAGTATGGGTCTGAAGTTGAACACAAAAAGTGTTCAAACTCTTGTTCGACGAGTTGGAACAGATCAATGGAGTCTGTTTCATGCACTCGAAAAGTTAGCACTAGCGGGCGATGTAACAGATGAGATTATTGAATCAATCATTGACGTAAATCCGACCGAAAATGTTTTTAATCTTTTTGATGCGGCACTGCGTGGGGATGCAAATGCAGTCTCACAAATTATCAAAACACTCGAACTTACGGAGGATCCCTACAGACTGTTTGCTCTTCTTTCTGGACAAGCGTTCCAGTTGACAACTCTTGCAGTTGCAGGTCAATCCGACATGGTCGCCAAGGATTTGGGTGTTAGCCCATATACAGTATCTAAATTAGTGCCTGCAGCCAAAAGATTGGGTAGAGGTGGTGTTCGCAGGGTTATTCGTATATTTGCGAACGCCGACGATGATATGAAGTTATCACGTGCTGAGCCGTGGTTACTCATTGAGCGTGCTCTCATTCAAGTTGCACTGCAATAACTTCACCTCTGCTGATGTGATAGAATAATGGCAGTGAGAGACATACAGAAAAATATACGAGCAATTATTGAAGCACTCGATGATGACCCAGATCGTGAAGGTCTTCTTGATACACCGCGTCGGTACGAAGCATTTTTAGAGGAGTTCCTTTCACCTGATGAGTTCAAGCCGACCGTTTTTACAAATGAAGGTTATAGTGAAATGATTGTTGAACGTAATATTACGTTTTACAGCATGTGCGAACACCATTTGCTGCCATTTTTTGGAACAGCCACCGTTGCTTATATTCCGGGCGATAAGATCATAGGTCTTTCAAAGCTTGCCCGAACGGTTGATCATTTTAGTAGGCGCCTGCAGAATCAAGAGCGCGTTACAACGCAGATAGCTGACTTTTTGCAAAAAGAGTTATCGCCAAAAGGCGTCGGCGTCGTTCTGAACGCTCGGCATTTGTGTATGGAAATGCGGGGGATCAAGAAACCTGGTGCGATCACGACCACATCATGTGTCTACGGGCTTTTTAGATCTAACGATGCGACACGATCTGAGTTCCTTAGTCTTGCGCGCGCTGCAGAATAAAAAATAGCCTCAATCGAGGCTATTTTGCTTGTTTTGGCGAAACTATTTAGTCATTTTCTTGGCTGGAGCTTTTTTTGCGGCCGGAGCCTTGGGGGCTGGCTTCTTAGCTACAGTTTTTGCTGGAGCAGCTTTGGCCTTAGTTGCAGCTGGTTTTGCAGCTACTGCTTTCGTCGTCGTTTTCTTACCAGTTGAAAGTTTAACGCCCGCATCCTTAGCGATTTTTGCAAGGGTCGCTTTGCGGCGAGCGGCGGTATTTTTCTTAAGAAGTTTCTTCTTAACAGCCGTATCAATTTCACTGTGAGCGGCAGACAAGCTAGCTGCGGTAGGTTTTGCAAGGAAGGCTTTAGTTGCTTCCTTGATGTCGCGCTTAATACCAACGTTACGGGTGTTACGTTTGATAGTTTGTTTTGCTCGCTTGATAGCGGATTTGATGATCGGCATGTTGTACTTTGTCCTCTTTTTAATACTTGATTATAGTCTGAAGGGTGATTATAGGGGAAAACTGTCGAAAAGTAAAGGGTTAAGGATAGGTTCAAAATGAGATGGAATCATTGACTACCGCAAGACACTTATGGTATAGTGGCACCAAACTCTAGATAATCTAGTACCAAAATAAACACCAAGGTAAACCACCATGAACGACACCAAAACAAAGCAACAATTAGTCGAGAAGATTACAGGCTCGACTAATGTTTTGGTAACGGTGAGTAATAACCCTTCTGTTGATGCCTTGTCGGCAGCAATTGCCCTAACAGTGATGCTCAATAAGCTAAGCAAGCACACCACAGCGATTTTTAGTGGTGCAACTCCACCAGCTATTACCTTTCTCGATCCAGCTAAGACGTTTGAAACATCAATTGACAGCCTCAGGGACTTTATTATTGCACTCGATAAAGAGAAGGCTGACCACTTACGATACAAAGTTGAGGGTGATGCAGTTAAGATTTTCATTACACCATACCGTACGACACTTTCAAGCGAAGATTTGGACTTTAGCCAAGGTGATTATAACGTTGAATTAGTACTAGCGCTTGGCGTCGAGAACCAAGCTCACCTGGATAGTGCGCTTGAGGCGCATGGTAGCATTTTGCACGATGCAACCGTCATTACGATTAGTAACGAAGCAGGCACTAGCAGCCTTGGTAGTATTGATTGGCGTGATGATACGGCCAGTAGCCTCAGCGAAATGCTTGTCGGGCTGTCTGAATTACTTCAGACAGACACACCACTTATTGACCAACAAATCGCAACCGCACTTCTGACTGGTATTGTCGCGGAAACAGATCGTTTCAGTAATACCAAGACATCATCAAAAGTTATGACTATCGCAGCACAATTGATGGCGGCGGGTGCCGATCAACAACTTATTGCTTCGAAATTACAGGAATCGCACGAGATTGGCGACAACGCAACACCAAGCGGTGAAGATACGACCTATACAAAGCCACTATCACAGTCGTCCAAGCCAGGTAAGGAAGGACTTGCGATCGACCATGATGTGCCTGCGACGACGCCTACTCCCACTTCAGCACCAGAACAACCAAGTACAGTTCCTGAGCCAATTATTACTTCCGAACCACCTGTTGCTGAACCATACATACCGCCGCAAGTTGATACTCCAGCAGTAACTGAACCTCCCGTCATCGGTAAAATAGCTGATGCGTACGCACTTGACCCAGAGCCTGAGGTAACGCCGACGCCGGCAGCACCTACTCCAGCACCTTTACTTGGTGGGGTAGTTCCAGTTCCTGTCGCAGAGCCAGCACCAGTGCCTGAAACGATTCAATCGACGCCAGTGGCAGCACCTACTCCAGTCGTAGATCCACTTGCTTCGTTAGCTCCACCTATAACTACGACACCTGCCGCAACACCGCCGTCTGAGGAAATCAGCAAACACTCATACATTGGCGGAGATGCACCAACGTTTGGCACGACAGTTAGCGGCGCACCAGATCCTGCTGCGCAGAATATTGATATCTTTGCAGCACCTGATCCAGTATCAGATGCTTCAAGTAGTGCGCCTTTAATTAGTACCGATCCATCGATGGAAAATCGCGATGAAGCATCACGCGACGACGCGCTTGCAGCAGTGAGTGCTGCGTATGGTGGTCCGGCAGCACCCACTCCAGCCCCTTCATTTTCGCCGGCACCTGGCATAACGCTACCGCCACCTCCTCCGCTACCAGACTTTGGAGCATTACCAACCGCCACGGCTTCTCCGTATGCGCTTGAACCAACCCCACAACCTGAACGTTTAGGTGATATCTTGGCACCGCCAACGCAGCCTGTCGCAAACGATCCTGGACAATTCAAAATTCCAGGCCAATAAAAATCGTCGCAGTTGCGGCGATTTTAGTATACTAAGTGAACTATGACTGATGGCATTATACTCATTGATAAACCTGCCGAGATGACAAGCTTTGGCGTGGTCGCGCGGTTGCGGCGACTTCTCAGTGAGCAACAGGGCAAAAAGGTCAAAGTTGGCCACACTGGCACACTAGATCCTTTCGCAACAGGCCTTATGATTATTGTCGTCGGTAAGGAATGCAAAAACGCCGAACTGTACAGCAAAAAAGACAAAGTCTACGAGGCGACCATTCGATTAGGACAAAGCTCAACGACTGGAGATCCCGAGGGCGAAATTATTGATGATATAAATGCTAAAGTACCACCGACCAACGATGAGGTGAAGGGAGTTCTTGCAAAATTTACCGGTGCGATTACCCAGCGTCCACCAATTTATAGTGCCATCAAGATCGATGGGCAACGCGCGTATAAATTAGCTCGAGAGGGCAAAATGCCAGAGATGCCTGAACGTCGTATTACTATTCACAGCCTCGAATTAGTCGATTACACCTATCCCGAACTCAAAATACGAACACACGTCAGTAGTGGTACTTATATTCGGACACTGGCAGAAGATATTGGACGGTCTTTGGGTACATGTGCATATTGTACAGAGCTCCGTCGCACAGCAATAGGGGAATGGAAAATTGAGGATGCCCAGACACTCCAAGAATTCGGCGTTCTTAACCCTTGAAATCTGCGGCTCACTTTGGTATAGTACGTATCTGATGATTACAGCAGACAATAAAGCAAAAGCATTCGCTTTGACACAAACTCACAAAACAGACGTTGGTTCGCCTCAGGCGCAAGCATCTGTTCTGACGACACGTATCAAAGAGATTACTGCACACCTTCAGACTAACAAGCATGACAATATGGCTCGTCGTGGTCTTATTCAGATGGTTGGTCGCCGCAAGAAACTGCTAAAATACCTTGAAACCAAAGATTTCGATGCCTACAAGGCAACCGTCGCTGCCCTCGGCCTACGAAAATAAGCAACTAACTCCGCCGTAGCGGAGTTTTTCTTACCCTCTACCACTTTAGCGTTGTATACTAGAAGTATTATGTCGTCGAACACTCAGGTTGTAAACGTTGCTCATCTCACGAAGCACTATAAGAGTTTTGCGGCAATTGATGACGTTAGTTTCTCGATAAATAAGGGTGAGGTCGTGGGTTTTGTTGGTTTGAATGGTGCAGGTAAGTCAACGACGATTAATATAATGCTCGGTTTTCTGCACGGAACTAATGGTTCTGTTACGATTTTTGACCAAATGGTTACACCTCAGACTGCCCATAAAACTCATCAGAAAATTGGCTTTGCCAGCGGTGACATGACCCTATTTAGTAATTTAACGGGTAAACAGTACTTTAAATTTATCGCTGGACGATTTGGTGTGCACGATAATAGTCGATTGAAACAACTATCTGATTTGTTTATGCCAGACGTTGATAAGAAAATCGGTGATCTTTCTAGAGGCAACAAGCAAAAAATTGCACTTATCGCGGCGTTTATGACGAGCCCTGAACTTGTCATACTCGACGAGCCAAGCAGTGGCCTCGACCCACTCATGCAACAGAATTTTATTGATCTCATTCGTGAAGAGACGACGAAAGGGACGACAATTTTTATGTCATCGCACTATTTAACGGAGGTAATTGATGTTTGTAGTCGGGTTGTACTGATCCGCGAGGGCAAAATCGTCAAGGACATTCCGGCCTCCGAACTCGTGACTGATGGTGGCAAAAAGGTGCGATTGGTCAGCAAAAATATAGTTGCTCCGCCGCGTACAGCCGAACTTATTGAAAAAAAGGAAATTGAAGATGGCTATGAATTACTATTTGTCTATAAAGCGAAGCCGACACAATTGCAGCAATGGCTGAGTGGCGTTGTTGGCCTGATCGATGTATCGATTACTGACCATGACTTGAAAGCTGCGTTCGATGACCTATATGAATTGGAGACAGGTGAGCATGCATAATCTTTTCCTAAAGACGCTCTATGACAAACGCTCATTCATCATTGGTTGGGTTATGGGCATGGCTTTTATTGGCTATCTGATGACAATCTTTTTTCCCGCATTTCATCAAGACAATGGCCTCGATCAACTCGTTAAGAGTTTGCCCCCCGCATTTCAGGGACTCGTGGGTAGTCTCGATAATTTGAAGCACTTATCAACCTATTTAGGTAGTCAATTATTCGATATTCGCATACCAATATTCCTGAGTGTTCTCACGATTCTGCTGGCCGTTGGACTCAGTGTGTCAGAGGAGGATAAAGGCCAACTACGTACGCTTATCGCTCTACCGCTCAGCCGTACAAGAATCTTGTTAATTAAGTGGATTGTGATTGTGTTCATCTGTTTGCTTGCAACTCTCGCAACAATTGCAGGGATTGAGCTAGGCCTACTTACCATTCATGAAACGTTGGATATTATGGTGCTTGTTCATCTTGGCGGTATGATGTGGTTGTTGGCAATTGCGCTTGCAACGACGATCTTCGGTATTGGTATGGCGACGGGTAAAAGAGGACTTACAACGGGTGTCGGCGTAGTAATCACAGTGGGAAGTTTTCTTGTAACGACTTTTGCGCCGTCCGTTGATTGGTTAAAAGATTATGAAAAACTCTCGTTTCTGCACTATTTCCCCGCACCGGATATTGCCAAGGGAACAATTGACCCCATAAATGTCATTGTATATAGCGTTATTACAATAACTGTCCTCATTATTGCTATTTTATCCTTCCGCCGCCGTGACGTTCGCTAAATGAAGTGAGTTTTTCAGGTAAAATGTCTGTATAATAGATCACTATGAGCACAACATATATACCTGGCGTTTGTAATATTGGTCCCGCAGAAATAAAAACACGAAAACTATCTGGAATAATCGGATTATATGCAACCGTTATACTCTTTGCTATCTTGATGATCACTGGAGTTGACTCACCGTGGCGTCTTTTTCTCTTTATTCCTGCGACCATTGGTGCAATGGGTTATTTACAGGCGCGATTTCATTTTTGTGTACGGTTCGGTACCAGGGGACTCTTTAACATGGGAACAACACTTGTGGCTCCCGAGACTGTTGAAAAAGCAGAGTATCGCCGCAAAGACCAACGTAAAGCCCTTTCAATTGCTGGACTATCGATTGGTATCGGCATTGTCGTTACGCTCATCGTCTTCCTCTTACCATAATTTCAAGGTATAATACGAGAGTATAAACGCCTGCGGTTTTAGGTGGTGGATACAGGAATTCTTGAAGACAAGAAAATCTGCACCCGTTACTTATTGAGCCAAGGGCATAAAGAGGAGGCCAATATGGCAATTATTAACCCTTACGGTAAAGATATTATTAAGGTCGAGACTCAGCTTGCAGGTCGCACGCTGACGCTCGAAGTTAACCGCGTTGGATTTCGTACAACCGCGAGTGTACTTGTAACGTACGGCGAAACTGTTGTTCTTGGTACCGCGATGGTCAGCAAAAAAGCAATTAGTGGCATGGACTATTTCCCACTATCAATTGATTATGAAGAAAAGTTTTATGCAGCAGGCAAAATTTCTGGCAGCCGCTTCGTTAAACGTGAAGGACGCCCAAGCGACGAGGCAGTCCTCATCGGACGTCTGATCGATCGCCCAATTCGTCCGCTCTTTCCAAAGGGTTATCGCCAAGAGGTTCAGAACGTTGCAACTGTGTTATCA
>SCSZ01000018.1 GCA_004322265.1 Patescibacteria group bacterium | reverse complement strand
AGACAACGCAACAATAATCAGGTACACGAACTGACGAAAGCTAAACGGACCAATTAACTTGTCATCCGCCTCGACGTCCTGAGGTACTTTATACTGCGCCATAGTGCTTATAGTATAACACTGACAGTGGTTCTATAAGTATGGTGTTTATATGTCCGACAACTATGCTCCTGTATCTGCATCCGGTCGTGGTGTAGTGTAGTACTCTTCAGGAGTACGTCGTCGATACTCAACAGGTCTTCCCTTTGGATCCTTCATCGTAGGACGCTGTAATGGAGCATCGGGTGGTAGGGTTGACTGTTCTTTATTTGGGTTTGATGGATCATATTTGTAGTCCAAGATTTGGTCAAATGTCGCACGGGTTCTTTCAAGTTCGGTACGCTGTCGTGGTTCGAGCCGATTGGCGTACTTAGGGTTATCGAGGAGGTCATCTAGCGTCAAAAGTGTTGCAGAGAAGTTTGTTTTAAAGTCCGCTTCAACTCTAGCCTCTTCGACAGCTCTCTCAGGGCTACCAGGAGGAAAGTCAGCATCCTTTATGTCTGCTTTGGCCTTAGATATAGCATCTTTGATTCCACCTGGCTGTGCGATCTCTTCAAAGAATTTATTTAAAGGCTTCAGCTGTTCATAGTTTGAGCCCATTAGTTTATCACCAGATAGCTTACCGCCAGCAAAGGCGTTAACGACTTGTTGCTTAGGTCCGTCAGTATGAGTACCCTCAATCCATTTTGCTTCATCGCTTCCACCAGCCCACGGTGGTTTACCTTTTGAGTTTTTAGCAAAGCCGTTCATCATGCCGTTTGATACGAGTTTGGCGCGTTCTCGGCTGGCTTTTGCTCTTTTTTGAAGATCAATGTTGTTTGGATCAGCCTCTAAAGCATCTTGATCTTGTTTGGCTATTTGCGCAAGTGACGCAACATACTCTGTTATTGAGACACCACCACCAATATCACCACTTTCAGCAATACGCTGTATAACGGCAACCTCTTCTGCGATAGGAATTCCTCCTGGTATCGGATTACCATCGGGGTCCTTTGCAGGGGGTTTTACGGGTCCTGCGCCAGTATCTTTATCCACATCAAGGATGTTTTTAAGCATTGTACCTGTGGCAAATCCTTCTCTTTCGTATTGTGCTTTCAATGCATCTGCATCGCCCTGTGTATCAGCCGCAAGACGCTGGAAGGACCGAGCAACGATGTTTTCATTACCTCTAATTCTAAACATTGGTCTACCATTGGAATCGATTCTCTGTGCTCCAGTAGCATCTAGAAGCGGTATAGGGTTCCCCGCTGCATCCACTTCGAGTTCAATACGTTTTCCAGCTGCTTGGCGTGCTAACTCGCCTTGTGTGTCCTCTGATATTTTCTGGTCGAGGTTGAGGGAAGCGCTTCCTTCCGCCCAATTGCCTGCGTAACCAGAAGCTATGGTCGCCTCTGCATTGTTGGCCACAGCTGCCAGCTGTTCATCGGTAAATAACTGCGTTCCGTTGGCCTTTGTTTGATTGAATGCTCCCTTAGCTTCTTTTGCTACTCTATCTACTTCTGAACTTGCCAAGCTTGCTGCAGAGTCTAAGACAATTTTTTCTACTGCGAGGTCAGAATTTGTGCCATCAGGCGCTTTGCTTTTATCGGCAGCTGTTTTTTGAATAATCTGTGCGTTCTCGGCATCAAGTTTTGCCCGTACTTCTTGTTCGGTAAGACCAACCAAATCTCCGGTCGCCTTACGACGCTGCAGGGCGGCATCTTCCTTGGATTGAGAAACGCTAGTCCTTAGTTTAGCCTCTTCTTCCTCTTGTGTAAGTCCTGTGAGATCCCCGTCTGGTGCGCGCCGTCTTGCTAATTCTGCGGCTTGCTGTGTCTTTGCGACGCTTGCTCCCGTAGTACTCGTATCAATCTCGGAGCGTAAACCTGCTAAGTCTCCAGCCGTCCGGCCAGTTGCTTCGTCCGCAGGTCTTTGTCGTTCTTGGAACGCTCTTTCCTGTTCACCTTCTGCCTTTTCCTTCTCCAGCTTACTTCTCTCTTGCTGCTCGGTCAGGCCATAAAGGTCTCCTCCTGGGGCTCGACGTGCGGCAAGTTCTGCCTCTTCATTGGCGTGAATGGTTGCCACTTCTTCTTTAGCCTTTTCGGTACGTCGTCTGTCTTCTTCTCGTGTATCAACGCCCGATTCTGCAGTTTGCTCAACTTTTGATTCCAGCTCGTGTTCCGCAGCCTCGCTTGATTTCTTGGCGATATCCTGTCGGTTGGCTAATTCTATCAAGTCTTCTCGGCTATTCTTTTCATTGTCAAAGACTGCCTTTTGCTCAGCGTCGTGAATTTCACTACCGAACTTGGCTTCGTTTTCGTGTTGGATGTATATGTCTGCCGCACCAGTATTATCATTAAGCTCTTTATCTTGCGCCTCGGCTGCAGCAGTGCCTGCCGCCGCGACATATGCCTGTTGACTGACATCTCTTAGGTTCAAAATACTAGGATCACCTGCGTTAATTGAAGCCGCTGCTGTATTTATTGCACCATCTCTAATACGTTCAGCCTGTTCTTGCTTTAACCTACCTTGGAAGCCTCTACTTGTTGCCTCGGCGTCCTCTAATTTGTGAGTAATTGCCTTTTCGGGTCCTTGGCCAAGTTGTCTTTCTTCTAGTCTTGCACTGTATTGTGCCTCGACTGATTTGCCACGTAACTCTTCAGTTTTTCCTGCATCAATGATATTTGCGACTCTTCTTGATGCGCGGGAGCCGTCAGTTCTGAGACCTATTTGTTTGTAGTTTGAGACGATGACTTTCTGTGCAGTTCCTTCTCGTTCTTTTAAGCCTTGTCCGCGGTTTGCCCATCTCTGGGCCTGGGTAGTTCGTAGTGAAGTACCTTCACTGTCTGCAAGAGGTATTTTATTTCCCTGACGATCGCGTAGTGCCCTGCCATTCGCACCTTTTCTGTATGCTCTCGCACCCCAGAAATTCTTGGCCCCCGAGCGTTGTTCGGCGCGGCTTGTTGCAACACGCTGCTCTAGCCCTTTTCTTAGTGCGCCCTGACCACTTTTCGCGATTCCCTGCAAACGTCCTCCAACGGTCGCCATAATACCACCTGATCTACTCGCCAGCCATGGCAGCAGTCCTAGAGGTGCAGCCATAATGAACAGTGCGGCAATAACAGCCATCTGCTGATTGGATGTTAGGACGACATACGCAGCAAACTTAGCCCCGGCAAATAGTAACGCTGCCATCGGAAATAGTAGTAGCATCTGTAGGAACATTTTGCGCCAACTCTTAAAGTATTGTTCCGTATTAGGAAGTAAGGCTGCGGCAATTGCTACCGGCGAAATAATAACTAACACGATTATTAACGCGTTTCTGACGAATAGTGTCGCAACCGCAGCAAGTAATGACAATGCTGCACCAAGGATGAATGGTAGCGCCAGCAGTACCAACGTACCTACTCCAATACCTGCGGCTGGTAATGCAAAGAAGGCGACAACTCCACCTACTGTTATTGACGCCGCCCCCTTTACTAACGCGTCGACCGTGGATGCTGTGCTAAGGTTATCTGCCGTCGCATTTACCGCCGTTGCATTAAGGAGACTGTGTAATCCCACTCCAAGGATATTTACCACATCGACCGAGACCGTCATGATTGTCCACGATAGGTTGATGGCGATTGCGATCAGTATAATTCGGGGCAGCATTTTCTTGATGCCATAGTTACTAATACCAATACTACTAATTTGCGAGAATATAATTACCAGAAATCCAATGACCAACACAACGTTTGCGATGTTGCGAATAATCGACCAGTTCTGATATTGGGGTGTCGTTGCGCCGCTGCTATCAGTTTGTTGCAATGGATTTAGTAACAGCACACTTTGAACCCAAGCATATAGCGCGTCATTCAACCCACCAAGCGCGTTCATTAATGGACAGACTAACCAGCCAATGCCGTCAACAACACACTGTGTGGCAGTGTCTGATGGACAAGATTTGTCCGCTGCTGGTGTGCTACCGTCTGAACATTTTCCAGTACCAGAACCAGAACTGAGTGTTCCCTGGTTAGCATGTTGCCAGTCCCTAAAATCTGCGGCGTATGTATTTATATTACTGACTAAAGTTGCACAGGTGGGGACTGTCCGAAAGGTCATATTATAGTTAAAAGTCTCAGCATGAGTGAACTTGTCGGTGCTCGTACCGCTTGGTATGAGTAGAGTAATACCACCGCTACCTATGGCCGATAGTATCCCAGCTGTACTAATTCCGTATTCCTTCGTCTGTAGATATGCATAGGCTGCAACCCTCGGTGTCCCTGTGCTGTCGACTAAATTAAGGTTAGTATATGCTCGTGATGCACTTACATTTTGAGTAAAATTATAATCTTCACCAGCTGCATCGTTCTTGACGATTGTGTTGTTTTTGGCCGCTGCCACATTATTTTTGTCTGCTTGAGTTACTGGTTTGGTAACATCATCAACAAGATCTTGTGCATTACACTGTGCAATATTGTCGTCTTGCCCAATGTTCGTGTCCAGTTTGCCGCTGCGAGTAAACGCATCAAGTGCGATGGCATATTTTGCAGCATTACTAATTGTCGGAGATTTGCCGCCATATACTTTTTTTTCAATTGCAGTTTGGAACGCAGTTGCACGAGCAGTATCAACCTGGGGTGGGCTACCATTTTCGGTGTACTTTGGTTTATCGCCACCTGTTGCAGATTGGTATGTATAATTACCCATCGACTCTAGAAGTGCTTGAGTACCCTCGGGATCGTTAGTGGTCGTAAAGCCCCATAACTTTAACGCGGCTGTTAGTGCGTCGGCACAGGTTGTCTTGACGGCCCCCGGAAACAAAAATCCGCTACCATTGCCAGAGGTAAACACAAGAGGCCCTGGGCCAAAAAATGCCGATATGGGCGCTGCCTTACCGTGCCCAATGTCCGAAGTTATCGTTGCATTCATATTAAGTTCAACACATATACTTAGTACGCCAAAATAACTAATTGAGGTTGCTTCATCGTCCGGGCTACAGCCGCCTGTCTTGGGGTTGTAGCTACCACCAGACGCTTCTGTAGGTGAACTTGGACACGTTGCTGCTGCACTCGCATTAGATGCAGGGATCAGCGATATAACACCAGAGAGTACAATGATTGCTGTTAATACTAGGGGAGTGGGTCTGATACCTTTTAACAACGAAAGACAAGCCCGGAGGGGGCTTGCCTGTGCGACTACTCGCGTGGATCGATTAAAAAAGTGTGCAATGTGACCAAGCATAGCTATGCTTTATTTAAGCATAGGCAGTACAGATTGTGAAGCGTGGCCTACGGGTGTTTGGGAAAACCTTTTGTATTAATTAAAGTCAGCGATGAGAAGGTCTTGGCCTGACTTTACATAAGTGATGGAGTATTCAGTAGTAGTATTGTTAAGATTTGCAAGGCTATTATCAGCTTGTCTAAGACCAATTGCTTCTGCATTATTAGTATCCCTAATAACCATTGAAGCTATTTTTTGGTCAGCACTTGCGCCTGGTGCAACAGATGGTGCACTGTCAAGCGCAAACTGCTCCGAGAAGACTGATCCTGCTGGGTTGTCTGCGGTTATTAGGTATGCTTGAATTCTGATAGAAAGCTGCTGGATGCTGTTCGTATACTGACCGGCAAGATGCGGAACGTCTTTCCAGCCCGGGATATATGATCGTTTAAATATTGCATCAACAATTTCTGTTGCTTTTTGTGTTGCAAATTGATCTTGTGTGAGACCGAAGTTATTTTTGGTCGCAGCTTTATACTCATCCATAAATGTTTTTGCTGGGTTAGCACCATCAAGACTACCTGTAAGCTCAGCAGTAATGACCGCTGTGTACCCCTCTCCAATTTGCTGATCTGTTGCATTAGCTGGGATATCAAGCTTTGTAGCGTCAAATGCTTCAGCAGTCGGCTCGCTTGTAGGAGTTGATTCGGATGTTGGTGTATCAACTGGCGTAGGGCCAGCTTGAGATGGTCCGCGAAGGATACCACCCACAAGAGCAAAACCACCTGCAAGAACTCCAACACCAGCAACAGCGCCAGTTGCACCAAGTGCGATTTTCTTGTTGCGTCTTTTGCGCCTAGCTTTAGCTGCTTCGGCTGCTTCGTTAGGGTCAACTACCTCAACAACAGGCATTTCTGTTGGTTCTGTTGGGTAGGTTGATGTTGGTTCTGTTGGGAGTGTGTTAGTCATAATAATGCGATAAAACTTTCTATAACTTTAATTAACTTGTTTATAAGCACACTATACACTATATTTACGAAAAATGCAACACCCTTACGCTATTTCGATATAAAAACTTGCAGATACGTATACTTTGTCGTATTTTATAGTTAGCAATGTCAATAAAACAAAAATTAAAATATATGCTTGGAACTGTAGGACTCGTCGGGGCGGTTTTTGCATTTGTGCTTGTGCCAAGTGGCGTTGCCAATGCTGCTTCATGCGGTGGTGTACAGACGGCAATTATCAGCTGTGGTCAAACAGGTTCGTGTGCCAACAACAACCCTACTGAGGGAACCGATCCAAAGGGAAACCCAGATGCGATCAAGGCATATGTGCAACAGTACGGTCATCAGTATGGGCAGAGTCAAAATCCTACTGAAGGTTCGGAGTCGATGCCCTCGAATAAGTATCAAGAACTATACGGACATGCGTACGGTAAGTGTAAAGATGGATCCGATCCGATCGTTGATACGACCCAGAACGGCGTATGGGGGCTGCTTCTCGTTGCGATTAATATATTAACCGCCGGTGTTGGTATTGCTGCCGTCGGTGGTATTGTCTACGGATCAATCCTCTACACGAGTTCGGGTGGTAACGCTGAGCAGACCAAGAAAGCAATCGACTTTATTCGTAACGTTATTATTGGGGTTGTTGCCTATGCATTAATGTTCGCGTTCCTTAACTTCATCGTTCCAGGAGGATTGTTTGCTCAATGATCAAAATGAATAAGCTATTACTCGCGTTTGGACTCGCTATTGTGTCTGGCGGTGCAGTCGTGACAGTCATAGCGCCAGAGCTGACCTTTGCGGCTCCGATTACATCAAAATCAACACCGGCGGATTGTGAAGCAAAGTCAACATTTTTAACATTTCCTCCATGGTTTCGAGGATTGGTGCAGGTCAAGCAAACGACACCTGGTGTGTATGAGTGTATTGTCGATACACCTAAGGCAGGCGATCTTGGTGGATTTGTCTGGCACATTGTCCTTAATATCATCGACATAGGACTTCAGATTGTCGCGTACTTAGCTGCAGGCTTCATTCTATGGGGTGGGTTCCAGTTCTTGACCAGCCAGGGAAGCCCTGAGGTGGCGGCGAAAGCACGTAAGTCTATTCTTGATGCAACAATTGGACTCGGTATATCAATCGCATCCATCGCTGCCGTTAATTTAATTTCGGGTATACTAATATATAATCCATGAGCATTTTTACCTCACTCGCGATCACACTTACTAACAAGGATGTAAATATCCCTAATGGGAGTGCGAACCAAGTACTCGACGCAGGACTTAATATTATCTACTTTATTGCTGGCCTGGTTGCAGTTGTAATGATTATTATTTCTGGCTACACACTCGTTACGAACGGAGGAGAGCCTGAAGCCGTCAAAAAAGCTCGGAACACGATTCTTTACGCTGTTATTGGACTTGTTATTGTATTTACGGCATTTGCCGTTACGTGGTTTTTTATTGGGAGGATTCACGCTTAAATGAAAAAAATTAAACAACTTATCATTGCTGCATTACTCATCAGTGGATTTAGTTTCGTGACATTCGCACCGTCCGTTGGTGCGGTGAGTGCCGTTACAGACGCCTGTACTCAACTAGCGAACAAGGACAGTACGGTCTGTAAAAGTCAGGGCGATAGTGTTGGACCAATAGTTGGAACAGTGGTCGACACCCTACTATTTTTACTGGGTCTTGCTGCAGTTGTCGTTATTATTATCGCAGGCTTTACATATGTTACCTCATCAGGGGAAGCCGCCGCGATTACACGTGCTAAAAACATGATCCTGTACGCTGTTGTTGGGCTGGTAGTCGCCTTCTCTGCGTATGCAATTATTCACTGGGTACTACACGCCTTCGGAAAAGCTTAACAAACACAAGCGGATCTGCTATAACAATAGTAAGAAGATTCGTAAGAAAGGAAATAACAATAATGACCAAAACATTTAAAAGAGTACTCGCAGGCCTCCTGGCTGCTCCGGTCTTAGCCCTGAGCGCCTTGGTGGTGCCAATTGCAGTACCTGCATCTGCTGCCTGTGATCCTACTAACCAAACATTAGCGGGTGGTGCGGCTTGTTCGCAGCCAACCGGTACCAGCGGTTCACTCTTTGGTTCAGACTCAATTTTTACCAAGATTGTAAATATTCTGCTCTTCATCATTGGTGCAGTTGCGGTCATTATGCTGATCATCGGTGGTATCCGCTACACCCTATCGGCCGGTAAGGAAAGTGAAGTTACCGCGGCCAAGAACACAATTCTATACGCGATCATCGGTATTGTTGTGGCCTTCTTGGCATATGCAGTCGTCAACTGGGTTCTTACCAGCCTGGCGTAACCTCTAGTTAAACGCAAAATATATTAAATGGCCTCTCGGGGCCATTTTTCTTTTACTATATTCTCTCATATTGCGTATGTTGAAACTTAATTTATACTGAGCAGAGGACGGACCTTTGCTCAGCTAATTCTCAGAATAAATCGAGTACTAAACAATATATCGGTTTAGTTGAATTGTTACTAGATAGTACTGTCTTTTTACTTACTGTCTGCAAGTTCGTGTTTGATGATTGCAAGGTCGTCTCTTGTGTCTTGATAATCTTCGAGAAATTCTAGATAACGTTCCCTCGAATTATATAACTGAGAGATTTTGTAGATTGACAGCCAGTCTGGTGGAGTCTGACCAAGGTATGGGCGTAGCGATGAGTAATTATATTCGCGCCAATTCAAAGGGTTCAGGTGTATGTACCTGCTGATATGAAGAAGATAGGGGTCACTCGTAACCATCGAGGCGCGATACCGACTCTCAAATAACGGCCCGGATCGACGATACTTCCGATTGAAGTAGCCACTATAGGAGGTCATGATGCGGCGCATAAGGTTCTGCATTGAACCAGGATTAATCTGGTAGACCAATAAATGAAAGTGGTTGGGCATTAGGCAATACGCCAGCAGCTCGATATCGTCGTATAATTTGGGATAATCAGCACCACGGGTTGATTTTGTCTCTGATCGTGAGAGGTAACGCTTGATTAGTGATAGGAAGAAGCTATAGTCTGCGGCCTCAGGGTATATCCCCTGTTTGTTTACGCCGCGTGCGTAAATATGATAATAGCTGTCTGCCACATTCTGTTTTAGTATGTTCCTACCCGGCATAATTTTAATATAACAAAAATATTAGCTTAGTAAATAGTATTTATAAAACTTAAAATAAACTGAGCAAAGGTCCGTCCTCTGCAGAATATATTCTGGATTTTAGTCAAATAAATACGACCCCATTACTGAGGTCGTGTTTAAGTTTTTTGTGTAAGTTATTAGAGAACTTGGATCTTCTTTGCTTGCTCTTGCTTCACTTTATTGAACGTAATTGAGAGCACGCCGTCTTTGAGGACTGCTTCTACTTCGTCTTCTTTTACGCTAACTGGTAGTGCGAGCGTTCGGCTGAATTCACCCCAGTAACATTCTTGGATGTGCCAGTTGGTTGCATCGGTCTCGTCGCCACTTGATAGCGTACCGCTAACTGTCAGAATTCCATCGCTAATACTGACATCAAGTTCTTCTTTGTTTACGCCAGCTGTACGAGCTTTAACAACAAGCTTGTCCTCTGTTTCGTATACATCAACTGCGAGTTGGCCTGGGAACTCTTCCTCGGTGTCATCCCATGCTTCGTCTGCAGGTGCTGCTACGGTTGTTGTCTCTGTAACCGCTAGGTCATCGTCATTAAGGAAAGCTGCTGCGAGCTCGTCCTCAATCAATAAATCGTCGTTTTGTTTCCGGGCCATGATATCCTCCACTTTCTCTAGGCTCTACTATCCGTGTAGTCTCTCACATTATAACCATCATATGCGGTATAATGCAACTAATTAGGTGGGGTAAACGTAAAAAACACAATGATTGATACACTGCTTTCGTTTATCGCCCCGCACTACTGTTGTGGATGTGGGCGTGTTGGTAGCTTACTATGCGGTAATTGTAAATATGACATCATTCACGAGCAACAATCGGTCTGTTTGGTATGCAAAAAGCCTGTTGGAGCAGCTGGTGTATGTCGAACTTGTCGCCTGACATACGACAGCGCGTGGAGCGTGGGTGAACGTAGGGATACATTGCAGCGATTGATTGGATTATATAAATTTAAGTACGCACGCGAGGCCTATAGAGTACTTGGTGATCTGTTAATTGAGGCACTTCCTGACTTTCCATCCGATACGATCGTCGTGCCTATCCCAACCGTTAGTTCCCATATTAGGCAACGCGGCTATGATCATACGCTTCTAATTGCTGATTACTTTGCCAGGAAGCGAGGGCTGCATTTAAAACAGTTACTGACGAGAAAGACACGGACGATTCAACGCCATGCATCGGCCTCCGTCCGCCAGACGCAGGCTAAAGTTGCCTTTGCACCGCGAAAGCAAATAATTAACGGCGCAGCCCCCTATCTATTAATTGATGATGTGGCAACGACTGGTTCGACGCTTATATATGCAACTAAATTGTTAAAGGAGATGGGTGCGTCTCGGGTAATGGTGGCCGTCGTTGCTTATCAGACCCTCGACTAGGTGGTCTGTATCTGTTATGATTGTCCTCGCACCAGCACCAGGGAGAGGTGACCGAGTGGTTTAAGGTAACGGTCTTGAAAACCGTCGTGGGGCAACTTACCGCGAGTTCGAATCTCGCCCTCTCCGCCATAAAAGATAACTCATATGAGTTATCTTTTTGTTTAGGCCTTAAAAATTGTTGGACGATAGCTTTCGAGGAGATAGAATGACCCTGCGATGAGTCCTATCTTGTGGTCAGATTGTTTGAGCAGTTCTAGCGCTTTGTACTGGTCTGGCTCGACGACAACAGATACGAACCCAGCCATTTTGGCGTATTCGGCGAGCTCATCGATATCCATCGACAAACGAATCTCGTCCTGACCTTTCTTAAATGTAGTAATAATAACATCATTTCCTAGTTCGTGAAGAATTTCTAGGCTTTTTTGCACGCTTGATTGTTTGTTTTGGCCAAAACTGACTAGTAATGCAACGGATTCATTCGGGAATTGTTGTTTCATAGCCTGCACGAGTGCGGTTATCTTTTGCTCGTTGTGAGCGCCGTCCATGACGAGGGTTTTCCCCTGGTATGAAACGATTTCCATGCGTGCTGGAATGTAGGCGTGAGCTGCATTTTGTATCTGCTCGGTCGTCAGTTGATGGCCTATCGTATCAGAGATAACTTCCCTTGCAAGCGAGAAGTTACGCTGCTGAAATTTTGGTAAATAGTCCAATGTGCTATCTTGCTCAGGCTCTATCAAGTGAAGTGTTGCCTGCTTTTTGTTTGCCGCGGCGCGAATGACGTCAATAATTTCTGGCGACTGCTGATTAACGAACACGGTGTTCCCAGTCTGGATAATGCCCGCCTTTTGCGCGGCAATTTTAGCGAGTGTATCACCCAGGACATCCACGTGATCCAGTCCGATATCGGTGATAACACAGACTTTGTCAGCTCTAGTAACGACATTTGTCCCATCGAGTAGCCCTCCTAGGCCTACCTCAACAACAGCGTAATCAATCTGTTTTTTGTGAAACACCCAATATGAAAATGCAACGAGGACTTCAAAGTGGGACGGCTTTAGCCCACTAGCATCAACCAGGTCGAGGAATTCGCCGAGTTCTCGGCTGTACTCGTCCTCCGAGAGAGGTTTTAGGTTGATCTGGGTACGGTCATTGATCTCATCAATGTGTGGCGAAATAGTCAGTCCTGTCGTATAGCCTGCGGCATCCAGGAGCGCCGCGAGATAGTAGGCAGTTGATGTCTTACCAGACGTACCTGCAACATGGATAACCTTCAGCTGATCTTGTGGGTTACCTAGATATTCCATCAGTTTTTTGATTGTGTCGAGTGTATAGGGTTTAGTTGATGGCTCCAATGGAATATAGCGACTGAGCGCTGCGTGTACGTCTGAAAAAGTCTTTAATGTAGCCATCACAATAATTGTACCCTAACAGAGCTCCCCCAGCATTGTGCTCATGCTATACTTATCGTATGAGCGATGACCAGAAAGACAATTACTGGGAGCAAAATCCAGACGAGCCAGCCGATCAAGCACCGGTCGCAGATGTCCCACAGGACGAACCTGCAACTGATGAGCCGCCTGAGTCTGAACAGGTTGAAGACGAAGAGCCCGAGGAAGACCCAGGTAGTCTCGTTCACTGGTCTGCGCACGAATACATCCACGTCGAGAAAAATGGCCTCTGGTACATCATATTTGTCCTAGTTGTCCTGGGTCTGATTGCCCTCGATGTCTTTATTTTGAAGGATTACTTTTTCTCGGCTCTCGTTATCGTGATGGCTGTGGCGCTATTCATTTATACTCGTCGCCCACCTCGTGAAATTCAATATACGCTCAGTGAAAATCATGGCTTGTACGTCGGTGAACGACTCTATCGTTTTGAAGAGTTTAAAGCGTTTGGTCTATTAAAGGACGGAGAGCACCATTCAATTATGCTCATTCCGGTCAAGCGATTTGCTCCTGGTGTCTCGGTCTACTTTCCTGAGGAATCTGGCGAAGAAATAGTAGATATTCTTGGTTCACGTCTGCCAATGCATGAACTAAAGCTTGATTTTCTTGATACAGCCGTTCGTCGCCTACGCCTCTAATTACTACCCACCTCGGTACGATCTATGGTACAATAACCGATGTTCGCTTCATTTTTTGAGGCCGAAAGCACCTTCTAGTTACAATAAAACGCGCCTTAGGGCGCGTTATTATGGACTCGTAGCTCAGCTGGATAGAGCGTTGGCTTGCGGAGCCAAAGGTCGCAGGTTCGAATCTTGCCGAGTTCACCAAATAAAAAAGATGAGTTTTAATACTCGTCTTTTTTATTTGGAGTATTATTGAATCATGACACAGACTGAGGATAAACTTAAGAAACGTTTGAGCCTCCGATGGAGTGCAATTTTTATACTAATCATACTACTCGTATTTGTTGCTATATGGGGTAGCATTAATATTGCACCCTTTCGTGCTTTTGGGGGTGCTATATGGTTTAATCACGGTTCACATTATATATCTGACTTAGAAATATCTAATCGCATACAGAGTATAAAGACACCGAAAGAAACACAGATTGCAGACAGCATAAGTAAGACAACACAAAGCTGTAATAACGTTGAGAGTGGTTTTTGTGAAAAAGATATAGGTACTTACGTAGATAAAAGTGTTGTTTCTCCCGCGGTTATGTATCAACCCGGAACACCGGACATCAAAACAATAATAGGATACTGTACGCTATGCAATGATGGGACCTTTTCTCCAAGTTGTGCTGTTGGCAGAGGCGCATGCTCTTATCATTCGGGTGTAGCCGGGTATAACGTTGCACAATACATGACTACTCCCGGAACACCAGAAATAGCCGCTCAGCCAGCTGTGTACTCCTACGAACCAAAGACATATAAGGATAGTCCGATCTATGTTCCTCCAGCAGAACCTTCGTTAGTTGATATTATCTCTTTTGCAAATTAATTGTAGATTCGAATAAAGGATCTATCTCGGTAGTTTTTTATTTAGGAATGACGATGTTGTCGGTCTGATAAACTAGAGTAGATGAAAATACTGGGAATTGAAAGCAGTTGTGATGAGACGGCGGCGTCGGTTGTTGAAGACGGCCGTGTACTGCTAAGTAACGTCGTCAATTCACAGATCGATATTCACAAACTGTACGGTGGCGTCGTGCCGGAGGTAGCAGCCCGTAGCCATATCGAGGTGATTAACCCCGTGATTAACCAGGCGCTGACTGATGCCAACCTGACCTGGGATGATATTGATGGTATTGCCGTAACGTATGCGCCGGGACTAATCGGGTCGCTACTGGTCGGGACGCTGGCTGCGCGAACACTAGCGATTCTAAAAAATAAACCACTCTACCCTATTCACCACGTCGAGGCGCATGTCTATGCGAATTTCCTGAACGAGACCCCACCCGAGTTCCCTATGTTGGCGCTAATTGTCAGTGGTGGGCACACTCAGTTGGTGTTATTTCGCGGACATGGGGATTTCGAACTATTGGGCCAGACTCGGGATGATGCAGTAGGTGAAGCATTCGACAAGGTCGCTAAAATGATCGGACTACCCTATCCAGGCGGGCCGTCGATCGCCAAGGCTGCCTTAGTCGGTGATCCGCATGCCTACAAATTGCCCAAGGCGAAAATGTCGGGGTCGTATGACTTCAGCTTTTCGGGCCTTAAAACGGCCGTTCTACGGGCTGTACAGCGTGAGGTGGGTGTTGACATATCTTTCCCATCCCACGACCTTCCTGCGCTGCTTGGCGACGTTCAGCGGGCAAACTTTGCTGCTAGCTTCCAGTACACAGCCGTTGAAACGTTAGTTGATGTTACGCAGCGTGCGTATCAGGAATATTCACCCAAGTCTGTCGTAATTGCTGGTGGTGTTGCCGCTAATCAGGAATTACGAAAGTCATTGTCGAAGAGATTACCAATCCATATTGACTATGCCCCTATCGAACTATGTACTGATAATGGCGCGATGATTGCGACGCTTGGCTATTACTATGCAAGTAAAAAAGAACCAATCGACCCCTATAAACTAGAAGTAATTCCAAGTTTATCCATGACCAAAACCGCTTGGGCGTGAGTACTTAACTAACTACATATTGACTTATTGTAAAGCTTATGGTAAAGTGAGGTTATAGATAAATTATAAAAACAAAAAGGACACAATTATCATGACTATGGAAACAAACGGTAGCACTATTGAACTCTCACCTCGTGAGGCTCGTATACAAAAAATTGATCAAGAAATTCAACAACTAGAAACATGGATTGATGCATCGAAAGAAACAGTTGCTAGTCCTGACTCGAGTGCTGAGGATATAGCCGAGGCAAATGTAGACCTCGAGACATTCACTGGTGCATTAGGCAAAAAACATGCAGAACGTGAAATGTTAACAGATGCGCCAGAAGCTGAGATTACTGGATACATCGAACTCGGTGATGACAACGATGAAGAGTCAGAAATTGGTGGAAGTGTCGAAAGCGATAGGTAGCGTTAACGCCTAGGCTTGAATGCCCTAACAACTTTTTTAGCGGTCGGAAGGCCGCTATTCCATACTCCATAAAATGAGGATAATGGTCGGTCAAATGTGCCCGCAAGGTTAGTCTCGCCCTCCGCCCAGCTGAGCTTGAAATTGGACACCCCGTCCCCTATTAATCCGCCAAAGTCGTAGCGAGACAGTCCCCACTCCTTGGTCTTGCGAATTGCGTACCATTTGAGCGCGTAATTAGCTCTAAGTGTCTGCCCTTCCTCGTTCATACCGCCGTATAGTTCAAAGGCTGTATCGGCACTAATGGCAAGCCACAGAAAGGCGATCGGTTGATCATCCTGATAGGCGGCGAAAACCGGGGAATGATCACCTAACAGATTGAAAACGTCGTAGTAATATTGGTCGTTATGAAGACTGAACTTGGCCCGATGAGATGTTTGATGGTAGACGTCTAGACACTTAGCAAGGTCTTCGCGGCTGCGAACTTGTTTAATTGTAATGGCCTCAGCGGTGGATTTTCGGATATATTGCCGAGTCTTTTTGTCCATAACGGCCAGTAAGTCGCTGTCGCTCTTTTCAAGGTCTAATAGGATAGTTTTGGACGGCAATACGCTATTTTTAGCCCTCACCCACCCCTGTGGAACATCAAGTTCGAGACTATCAGGTTCTATCGATAAAGCGACTGAATGATGTTCGCGTTTGGCATAATCCGCAATCAGTTCGAGAAAATCGACACTACTCCCCTGCTCGCCCACGGGCCCTCTGGGGACGTATGAAAATGCTCGTAAAGGCATAGGAAGTTTACGAGTTAAAACTTGTGCAGCAGCGACGATTGTATCCTCGTCGTAGGCTAAGAGTCTATCTGCTGTCCAGCCGTGTGCCATTTTGAGTTGACCCCAGCCCCAGAGTTGAAGCGGATGGCCGTTATTTTCCAGGATAAAGTCATCCCATGTCTCCTGATCTGTGCACCGTTGTAACTCAATCATACCTCTATTATACACTGCTGGGCATGTGGTATAATTGCCAGTGAAAACAAACACGGGAAAGTGGACAAAGAGATAGCTGTTTCCGGTGGGAAGTAGTCTGGTTATTTTTGTGCTTTCACGTGAAATTATACGAAAATTACGTCTATGAAACTATCAAAAGCTTACGATCCTAATCAGTATGAACCTAACATCTATGCGATGTGGGAAGAGTCTGGAGCGTTCAAGCCAACAGGGGTAGGGAAACCATATAGCATCATAATGCCGCCGGCTAATGCCAACGGTAATCTACATATTGGTCATGCACTGACCATTGGGCTCGAAGATATTTTGGCTAGGTATTACCGTATGAAGGGTAGGGACGTGATCTATATCCCTGGTGAAGACCATGCGGGGCTAGAAACATGGGTTGTGTACGAGAGGGAACTCGCCAAGGAAGGCCGGAGTCGCTTTGATTTCACACGTGAGCAGATCTATAGCCAAGTGTGGAACTTCGTCGACATTCACCGTGGTAATACCGAATTACAGATTCGTGCGCTAGGCGCCAGCGCATCATGGGACGATCTGGTCTATACACTCGATAAAAAAGTCGTCGATAGGGTCTTTAAAACGTTCAAGCAATTATGGGACGAAGGTCTCATTTACAGAGGTGAGCGCATCGTTAATTATAGTACCAAGTACCAAACAGGCTATGCCGATATCGAAGTAGACCACAAGCTAGAGAAGGGGAGTCTATACCTGATCTCATATCCGACGCTTGATAAAATTGGCGAAATTATTATCGCGACGACGCGTCCCGAAACGATGTTCGGCGATGTCGCGGTTGCGGTCAATCCGAACGACGAGCGCTACAAACACCTGATTGGCACACGAGTTCTACTACCTCTTACGGATCGAGAGATTCCAGTTATTGCCGATGACTACGTCGATCCTAAGTTTGGTACAGGAGCCGTCAAGATTACGCCTGCACACGACCCTAATGACTTTGAAGTGGGAGAGCGCCACAAGCTAGAGCGTATTCAGGTGATCGACTTTAACGGCACGATGATCAATACACCACAGGAATTCCTGGGATTGACTCCAGAAGTCGCTCGTAAACGAGTGGTTGCTGCACTTGAAGCTCAGGAGCTCGTGAAAGGCAAAACGACAATCGAGCACACCGTAGGATACGACTACAAGAGTGGACTACCAATCCAACCCTTGATCAAAGAGCAGTGGTTCCTTAAAATTCAACCGCTCGCGCAGCGCGCTATTAAGGCAATAGAGGAAGGCGAGATAAAGTTTACGCCTGCTAGCCGCAAAAAATTCCTATTAAGTTACCTCGAAAACATTCACGACTGGAACCTGTCTCGACAGATACCGTGGGGTATTCCGATTCCTGCATTTCAGAATGTGAATGATCCTGATGACTGGATTTTTGACGACCGGATTGACGAAAAAGAAATCGTTGTGAACGATACAACGTATCGCCGAGAAGAAGACACCTTTGACACTTGGTTTAGCAGTGGTCAGTGGCCATATGTAACGACTGATTATCTGGACAAGGGTGATTTGTCGCGATTCTATCCGATAAGTGTGATGGAAACGGGGGCAGATATCTTGACAGCCTGGGTTGCACGTATGGTGATGTTCGGTCTGTATGCGACCGACAAAGTGCCGTTTAGGGAAGTTTACCTCCATGGTCTGGTCCTCGATGAAAAAGGCGCAAAAATGAGCAAATCAAAGGGTAACGTCATTAATCCTATGGATGTTATTGCCGAATATGGATCAGATGCACTGCGTCTCGGACTCGTTGCGAGCCGAAGCGCTGGTCAAAACCAAGCCTTTAGCATCAGTAAGGTGGTTGCTGGTCGAAACTTTGCCAATAAACTGTGGAATATATCTCGATTTATAGAGGACAAACTAGGCGAGGGCTACAAACCCGGTGCTCCAGAGCCAATGACCTTGGCAGACCATTGGATTATTAGTGAGCTAAACAAAGCGAGCAGCGATATTCAAAAGCAGCTCGAAACCTATCGGTTCGCAGAGGCTGGCGACACCGTCTATCATGCTGTTTGGGACAGCGTAGCGGACTGGTATATTGAGGCAAGTAAGCTTCAAGAAAATCCAGACTTACTAGCGTGGGTAATTGATACGAGTCTCAAGATTGCACATCCATTCGCACCATTTGTGTCGGAGACGATTTGGCAGACATTACCATGGCACGACGATTTGCTGATTACGACCAAGTGGCCCGAGAAAGTAAAGTTTGACGAGATTGCAGCGGCTGAGTTTGGCCAACTAAAAGATTTGATCAGCGAGATTCGTTTTGTTACGTCAGAATTACCAGGGAATGATCGCTACGCGCTACTGTATGAGGACGATTCGTTAATAGCCGATAATAGCGCGCTGATTGCGCGTTTAGCACGACTGCTGGAAATTAAGCAGGTCGATCAAGCAAAGGGCCTCAGACTGCCTGAAAGTGGCCGTGAGGCATGGTTAGACGTATCCGCCGAGACACTATACGAGCATCAAACGAATTTGGAGGCACGACTAGCTGAAGCACACGCAGCAATTGCCAACTTTGAGGCTCGACTAAACAGTGAAAGCTATGTCGCCAAGGCACCGGCAAAACTAGTTGAGGAAACCCGTGAGCAGCTTGAAGCCAAACGAGCGTTAGTTGTTGCCCTGCAGCGCGAACTCGACGTACTGCAATAACCTCAGCGGACTAGAGATTCTTATAGTAATCGGTAAAAGTACCAATTTCACTAATGGCCTCTTTGGCCACATCTTGGCTGAGATCGCTTAAAATGATTTCTTTGTAACGGCTGGTAACTTCTTTGACTGCTTTCATGAGTTTTCTACCGTTCTCGTAATCATTTACCTGTAGATACTTCTCTTTCGCGGGAATAGGGAGTAATTGAATAATTAAGGCAAGCATCTCAGAGAGGCGTTTCGGCTGCCTATTCTTATTCCTTACATCACTGAATGCCGCAAGATCAATGAGACCAAAGCCAGCTTCTTTATCATATAGAAAGTTCTCGGGGTTAAAATCGAGCTCTAAACCTAATCGATCGGCTTCCTGAATAGTTTTTATTAGTTCTGCCAGCTGAATATCAGTTATGGCTTCTATGTCTCTAAGTTCGAGATTCAAAAATGTTTTACCGGGCATTTTTTCGGCAACAGTCACGCCGTCTTCATAAGATGCAGCAACCACTTCTTCAAAGTGAGGCAGACCATGTGTCAGAGCCGCAGCGGCTATATGGTGGTCAATAACAGAAGCTGCCGGATCCCAGTCCTTTGGAAAAGGTTTGCGCACCATATACTCTTTACCCTTAAAATGTAGCGGAAAGATAATAGAAGTGCCCCCAGCTATATATCCGTCAACACTTTTGAATTGAGCTTTTACGTCAGGTGCGAATTCGTCGTATGCTTGCATGATTGCAGCACGATTACTGAAAATTTCGCTGCGCCCGTCTTGAACATCCGAATGCGTTCCATGCAGGTGGTCTTTCATAAAATCAACATATGCCTCACGGGTAACAGGTTCGGAGGTGTCATCAATAGATTTAGTAATAGCAATGTCCGACAAATTTTCAAGAATATGAGTTCTATCAACAGATGATCCAACGTGTTCGCTTGCAAACTGCGCCACTTGAGCTTGGACGATTCCAGGTTCTTTTGAAGTAATGCGAACCACGAGGCAACCTAGGCCGATGGCCAGTGATATTCGCTGCCCATACCATCAGATACGAACTTTTTCACTGAGATATATTTTTTATCTTCATCGCCACGGGTTTGCGTGCGAGGCTGACCCGAATGAAGCTGCTCGATGTTATTAGCAACGCTAAAGCTTTCAGTATGAACGTGTGGATCGCTTAACTTAATCGCAACATCGGCGCCACCATAACTGGCAAATGAAGATGGCAGGGCAAGAGCGGATGTTGCCGCATGATCAACCTGAGTATCGTGAAAGAGCACGCCGAAAGAGGCCGCGAGAGTCAAAAGTATGGGTAGTGGGTTGAGAAATAATTGAAACATGTTTATTTTTATTGTTTACAGTAGTAACTGTAGCATAAGCTGTATATATTGTCAAGTCTCTGGTAAAGATATGTATATACTTTCATAATGGTTATGCTACTCTAAGAACGAGAAATATATTATGGCTGCCGAACGCTATTACAAACAAAGATTAGACGAACTAAAAGGACCAAAACTAACAAACGACCTTTTCGAAATTGCTAGGACGCTATTCGAGACCGCCAGTGGAGACGCGCAATCCGGCCTTGTGGTGCCTGAACCAACTCGTTTTGTTGATGATGTCAACGCGTCGCGTGTTTGGTGGAAAACAGAGGACGAAAATGAACGAGAATTATTTGAAGCACGACTATTTGATGGTGGATTGACCTTTATACTGGAGCATCACCAGCTGGGCGATGTTGCGCTACATAGTTTTGGTCATTCATTTGTAGACCATCGCCAGGTGGCACTTGCAATGGGCTCTCAGCGTCCAGTATTATTTGCGCATGACGGAGTAAGTGTCAGAGGTAGGCGCGACGTATTGAATGGCCGAGAGACTCTACTGCCAGCATTTAGAGACCGACTTGACCACACGATGGGTATGATAGGGATCCATGAAGCAATTCCTGACGTGATCCCAGAAATACCGCAGCTTCAAGAGTTACTACTGGCTAGTTAATTCGTAATTTATCAGCGTCGGCTTGGAGTTCTTCGGGACTAAGAATTGGGTGTTCCTTGGCCATATGATCGACGATTGTCGGATTGAGGGCTTTATCGAGACCAAAGATATGGATATGGGCGTGTGGCACCCCGAAGCCCTCAACAATCGAACCGATGCGCTTGTAGTCGTAGACTTCTTCCATCTTGTGCGCCATCATTTTTGCAATCATTGTTAGGTGTTGATACAAGTCATCACTCACGTCCCATAAGCTGTCGATTTCTTCCCGAGGGATTACCATACAATGCCCAGGAGTTAGTGGTTCGTGCGTTAGGATGACAAAACACTGGTCGTCCTGATATAGGATATGTTGGCTAATTTCACCGTTAATAATTCGTGTAAAAATAGATGGTTCGTTCATAAATTTATTGTATCGTATTTTGTAGGTTTACGTGAGTTCTTCTTGAGGTCAGACATTGACTTTTTATGCTGTTTATGCTAATATAATAAGACTGACCAGTTTTTGGTTGGAAGCAAGTGCCGAACTCGTACCTTCAAGCAGAGAGAGCTACATTATGAACGACATCACCACGAATACCGTGAATGGTCTGCGTGGCTACACCCCCGAGGATGACGCCAAGCGCGGCTGGAAGGAAGAGACCACCGACGGTGGTCCCATCGTCTACCGCAACCCGCGTATCGGCTCGGTCACCATCGGCCTGACGCCGATGGACTTCGACCAGCCGCTACTGCAGGTCACTCCCGGTGTCCCCGTGCTGGGCTACCAGTTCAAGGACGACGGGGAGCTGTACTTCCTGGCGCTGTACGCACGCCGCTTCAACATCGAAGGAGGGGATCGCCTTCCTGAGGTGTCCGGCGGCTTCGTTCACGTCAACATCGAGACAGGAGAGAAGGAGCTTCCCAGGTCGGGTGCGCTTCGCGAACTCCTGGAGGAGACGGGCCTGGATCTGAACATCGTCACGCCGGCGTACGGCAACCCGTTCGTCGCCGACCGTGCGCTGTTCTACAAGGGAGAGGGCGATGGCAACACCGTCTACTTCTTCGAGCTGGGACCCGGCCAGATCGCACACGTCGATCTGCAGGACAACCTCGAGATGATCCACTGGACGGACTTCACGTATCAGACGGCGGATGCCATCACGCTCGCGGCCATCCAGCGCGTCATGGGGGCTCTCTACACCATGGGAAAGCTGAAGGTCTCCAAGGCTTGAAGCTATCCCATCACAAACGGTACACGCGGTGGTACCATCCATGTCACTAAAAGGCATGTGAGCGATTCGTAAGAATCACACCGAGTTACACCTATGTGCTCCACTGGGAACACAAGATCGATGGCAATATGCTGTCTCTTGTCCCCGGGCACATAGATCGATCTACACATGCGTATGTGTACTGATGAGTCCAAAAGGACGAAATCGATCTATTACTACACGTGGATCAAGAGTGGTGCTATACTTTCGGTAGATAAACGAAAGGACTTTATATGGCACAAGATAGTAAAGTACAACCAACAAATAGTGGAAGCGTTGCTTTTAGCGTTACGTCTCTGGTTACTGGTGTTGTTGCATTTTTAACAGGATGGATATTCTTCCTCAGTATTCCGGTTGGGGCGGTTGCGATTGTATTCGCTGCAATTAACTTGAAAAAGGGGTATGGCGGAAAAGGCCTCGCAATTGCTGGTCTTGTTACGGGTATTGTCGGCGCAGCATTTGGTCTAGGCGTACTGGTCCTTGCTATTATTGGCTCACTGAATGCTGGTGCACCAAGTGTACCGCAGCCTGGTTACTACACTTACTAGTCAGTTGTTATAGCTCGTCGGGCGCTATGGTCGCCTGATCGGCAATTTCGCGGTATGCAAGTACCGTGCTGGCTACGGCGGAGTGGAGCTTATCGAGAATACCAGCGACATCGAATGTAATATCCTCTGGTTTCATCTTAACCATCCCGGTCGTACTACTACTGGACCGTTCAACAGTCATGTGGCCTTCGCCATTGACATGTCCTTGGATTTTGCCGGTAAAGTTATCGTCGTAATCAAGCACAAGTGTGTCGGGATCGTATGGCTGGTCGTTTAACTTAATATCACTCTCGGTAGCTCCGTACTGACGATTACCTGACGCGTCCTCTGTAAACGGAGTTTCAACCGTTATTGTGGCGTTTTGGAGGGGTGATCTAAAGCCGTTGTGGCTCCAATCGTAACTATCAAGATGCACGATAATTGTGCCATTATCCTGAACGAGGGGCGTTCTGATACCTGGCGATGGATCCTGAGGATTCTCGCCGAAACTAAATGATCTGGCTTGTTGAAGTCTTTTGTTACCGTCGGCGTCTGTCCAGGTTGTACCAAGCGGTCCATACGTACTCTTCGTAGGGATTTCGTTAGCTGTTTGAATGATCTCGAGGGCTTGCTTGTTAATACCTGTCGCGTGAGCGAGCATTTCTTGGAACTCTTGTCGTCTAGCCGCAAGCATAGCTTCATTCTGCAAAGTAGCTCGTTTTTCGCGAGATTCCTGCATATGTCTTCGCGCAGCCTGGGCAGCCGTCTTAAGAAAGTTATGTCCTCCAGTTGGATTTTGTGGTGTTGGTGCACTATCCGGGGCGCTGTCAGGGGGAGTAGTCATATACCAAAGGATATCACCTATGTGGGTGTGGTCGCAATGATACTTACGCTTGAATAGAGAATAAGATCTTGGCGGAGAGACAGGGATTCGAACCCTGGGTATCCTAGGGATACACCGCTTTTCGAGAGCGGCCAGTTCAACCACTCCTGCATCTCTCCAACATAGCTATTCTAACAGATTGATTGCTGAAAATAGGCTGATCTTTTAATTGACGACAATATCTGAAAGTCTTATAGTTACAGTATCAAAACGCTAAGGGGGTTAGTATGGCAAAGCAAGATGGAGAGAAGAAAACTAAACAGGCAGCGCCAACGTCTGCATCCAAGGTCGCGGTCGCAGCGGGTCCACAGTCAGTTACTGGTATAGGCATTGCAGCGCTCGTCGTGGGAATCGTTGCGTTTCTATCTGGGCTACTACCAATTTGGGGATTGATTGTTGCAGCCGCAGCAATCGTTCTCAGCATTATTGCTCTGAAAAAATCAGCAGCGAACAAGCCGTTTGGTATCGCTGGTATTATCCTGGGTGCTGTTGCCGCACTAACGAACCTCATCGTAACTGCTTTTTGGGTGATTGCGATTGTTGCTACTGTTGCGACTGGTGGCGCAGCAATCCAAGCGACTAAAGTCGCAACCGACGTTCTGAGCGCACAAGATGCTGCCGCAAAGGCTGAAATGGACGCCAAAAAAGATTTTGCGAAGGGCGAGACTGCACGATTTGGTACATTTGACGTTAAGGTCAATTCCGTTGACACCAATTATCAGTCAACCGATGGCTACTCACAGCCTGATACTGGTAATAAGTACGTTTTGGTTAACGTAACCGTAACAAATCCAGGACCTGATAGCGTTAGCGTATCTGACTATGACTTGCAACTAAGTGCTGATGGCGTTTCAAATACCAACGCCTATCTATCAGTTAACAGTCCATTTTCTGGAGGAACGTTAGCAAAAGGGGCATCACTCACCGGGAACTTGGTCTATTCTGTGCCGACAACCGCATCAAAATTACTGCTGACCTATGACACAACCGTCTTTACGACAAAACCGTACAAACTAGAAAAGCTCACTTATACACTTGCCCTGTAGGCTATATAGCAGATGGGCGCTCAGCAAGGTGGGCTCGGAATGCATCTGAGTCCACTTTTGTTACGGCTTCCACGCCGTTCGTAGCGGGTGTGCGTTGTGTAAAATCATACGGTTCGAGTGCTTTTTTGATCTGTTCTGGGTCATCAAGCTGAATCACGTTATACGGAAGACTATCAGGATCAATCGGTTTGCCTGGATTGACAAGCTTTTTTGCCTCAAGCATCCAGCGAGGAACTACGAAGGCAACGGTTTCGATACTCTCTACGGCTGCAATTGCAATTTGACATTTCACACATGGTTCAGCGGTTGATACTAAAATCGTTGGATCTATGTGATTGTGTCTTGCTCGTCCCAGTGCAGCAACTTCGGCGTGCATGTGAGGTTGTTGTAGTTTCTGGTCGAGTGCAGTACCTTCACCGGCAATCATGGCACCTCGAAGTGCGATCGCAGCAATCGGTAGATCTACGGGATTATCAAGAGCACTACGTTCGGCAAGCCGAATAGCACGCTTGGCTGTATTGTCGAGCATGCGCTCGAAGGATTGCTCCACCAACATATTCATATACGACTATTATACCACAAAATAGTTAATAATTCAATGTCTGCACCCTAAAGCTCGAAATGGATACATTGCTACGGGAGGCACTTATAAGTGCGAATTGCAAAGAAGTACGCGACGATTGCAATGCCAACACACCAGGCAAGTGAGATCCATAGATCGCTACAGATAGCGTTTGAGTTTTCGCCAACCACCAGCACGATTGTTGCTAACTACAGCACCAACTAAAGTTTTGATAGCACCTTTGTTAATGGGATCATCTTGATAAATCTGGACCGAGCGAGCGGTTGCGTTACCTTGTCCTTGATTAATAATATTATGAGGATCCGGGGCAATAGGGTCGTAGATAAACAGATTGACGTGGTCTTTTGTTGCTTGGAATGCGCATACAGTGCCGTTAAGGATAAAGTAAGGACGGTCGCCTCGTTTGATTGTTTCTTCGATTTCGGGCTCAGCCTCATGTATCAGGTCGCGAAGCTTAGTGCATATATCATGCTGCCATTTAGGCAATCTATCGATATATGCGTCTATTGCAGAGTTTCGACTGGTGGTCATGCAAAAAGTATATCAAATAAAAGCAGCCAGGTAGGCCGCTCTCTGATACGGCGGGATATTGACATATTATCATTTTTATGATAATGTTTTGATATGACAGCTCCTGAAAACAAAGAACAAACAGCCGAAAACTCAGAAAAACACACAAATCGTTTAAGGCGTGGTCTTGCTGGAGCAGCTTTTATGGCTATTGGAACGGTTGCTAGTTTTGAAGCAATAGAACTAGTTACCGGTGCACTGCATGGAGGTGAACCTTTGTCGCCAGCAGTTGCGGGTGCTATAGCTATTGGCGCAAATGTCTCCATGGGTTTGACGTATATGCGATCAAGAGGCCAAAAGCAATCTCCACATTAAGTTACTCACATATACCATAAGTGAAAGACGACCTAATGGGTCGTCTTTCTGATATGGCAGGGGACAGTTATTGAGGCTAAAATGAAGTTATTACCCTGAATTGTAGTAAGACTTGGAAAATAAGCGCTAATCCCAGCAGTAAAAAGGGGATTATGTAGCGAAGTGTAAGGTTTAGATATTTTTGATTTGGTTTCAGGCCCAATTTACGCAGATACCACTCGTGAAAAGACTGTTTCTTATCTTTGAATTGGGCTTGGCTGAGCACACAGCCGCCGAAAAAGGCGATCTGTAGGTAGTAAGCGATAACACCTAATACGACCAGTTTCCAATCGAGCCAAAATGGCGAAAAATCCGCCAATAAGATGACAACTATATGCAGAATGATTATTGCTGTAGTGTAGCTTTTCTTTACCATGAGCCAATCATAGCAAAAACACCATGACAATGTCATAGTGTTGTTGCTTGGCGGAGGAGTATCTACGAGGCTAGAAGTGAGCTCGACTGTTAGACAAGCTCAGCGGGACCAATCATACGTGTATAGCCAGCTTCATCGAGCCATACTTTTGCTTTACCGCCTAAAACGTTAACGATTAAGGGGAAGGTTTTGTTCTTCAGCGTGACTGCAACGTTGGCGGCTGCTACCATTCCCGTCCCACATGCCAGGGTTTCACCTACGCCTCTTTCCCAGGTTCGGAGGCTAATCTCGTTATTGCCTTCAACGACAACAAATTCAACATTGGTTCTATGAGGGAAGCGGCTATTATTCTCGACTTCTGGTCCAAGCGTCTTTACGGGGGCTGTATCCAGGTCATCAACAAAGGTAACGGCATGAGGATTACCTACGTTTACCTCAAAGAACTGCTTCCCAAAAAGCTCAAGTGGGGTCGTGCTAACATTAGCTTTTCCAACCTGAACCTCAATCTGACTTGGATTGTTACCATCCCAGATTCCTTTTAAATCCCCAGCGTCAGTTTTGACGATTAATTCGCCTGGCTGAACCATCTTACTATCGATAGCGAAGCGCACAACACAGCGCAATCCATTCCCACACATCTCTGCCAGCGTTCCATCGGCGTTCCAATATTTCATTTTTACACTATGCTCTGTAAGTGGAGACACAACAAGTACGCCATCGGCAGGTTCATCACCAAATTGTTTGCAGTAGGCAATAACCTCGGCAGCACTAAGGTCAAGTGGGCCACTCAGTACGACAAACTTGTTGCCCAGCCCCTGCATTTTTATAAAATTATTCACTCTTAAAGCATAACAAAAAGATGACCATTTCGGTCATCTCTCTGATATGGCGGGGGATTATCTACGAGAGCGGAAGTGGTTTAGTGACTGTAGCTTAGTAAGATTCATCTTGCTCCCAGTATGGTAACGCTAGAATGTAAATAATGGCTGAGGCCTATAGTGTAAAGAGAAGGTAACTCCCAAAAAGATATAAAGGCATAAATATGATATCTCGATTATGAGAATCAATGATATTAATATTATTGTTATTTTTATCTTTCTTTTGGTAGGTATTCTGCTCGCTATTGCTGAGGTGAGTGCAAAGCTAGATATAGTTCCGAGTAAAATTAACGGTATAATCGACAAGTAACCAAGATTAGAGGCAAAGCTATTATCTTGCTCTGCACTAGCAGTTATTTTATAAATAATATCCGAAGCTGGTATGACTATTGCATAAAATAATGCACAGATAAGACTCCCCGCTAATATAGAAATTGATACCACAAGATTCTTATGGAATCGTTTTCGAGAAAATTCTAAACTCAGATAGATCATACTAAGTCCGAGGATTAATAGAGCACTAAGATACAGCATATCTTGAGAGAGCGGGCTCCAGATAAAAGACATTCCCGCTATGAAAAGAATGGCCACACCTACTATGAAGAGAGCTTTATAGCGTAGATCTCGTCGGTTCTCAGACTTACTAATCACAGGCGATTTTACAGGACTAATTGCATCTTTTTTAATCATATTAAAATTTTAACATAAGCTTAAAGGAGCAAAGAAAGTTTGAAACTTGTCCATTAGCATTACAAAGCAAAAAGACGACCATTTAGGTCGTCTCTCTGATATGGCGGAGGAGGGGAGATTCGAACTCCCGCTCCAGGTCTCCCCAGACTAATGATTTAGCAAACCATCCCCTTAAGCCACTTGGGTACCCCTCCACGTCGATGGGACTTTTAGGTCATACGACTTCAATGATTGTACCATACGACCCCCGTTTGAGGACAGAGATTTGATGGGTATCAAATGAAAACTGAGAATTAGCTGAGCAAAGGTCCGTCCTCTGCAAAGTGAGGCGAGATCCGTTGTAAGGGTAAGGTATAATAAAGTTAATGGCCGGCATACGAAAAATTGTTAAATCATTCATCCCTACGAAACTATTTGCAGAAATTGAACCGTATGGTCATTTAGCTGAGGCATTCCTTATGAATGTGCGATACGGCTTTCCATCGAGGAGCATGCATGTCATCGGCGTAACGGGTACGAATGGCAAAACTACCACGTCGTTCATGATTCAAAAAATGCTCGTAAAGGCTGGTATCAAAACAGCGCTCATGTCGACCGTTGCCTACGGTGTGAATGATGACATCAAACCGCAAATCGAACATATGACGACATTGTCGGCAGGCATTCTACAAAGGCGCTTGCGTGATTTTAAGCGCCAAGGTGTTGAGTGGGTAGTCCTCGAGACAACAAGCCATGCGCTGGCACAGCACCGTATTTGGGGAGTGCCATACGAGATTGCCGTTATGACGAATATCACGCATGAACATCTGGATTATCACCGAACCTTTGCGCGATATTTGGCAGCAAAGGTACGCTTATTTAGGATCGCCTCGCACCATGGACGACGTATTGGGATCGCAAATGCAGATGACCCACATTTCGAAAGTTTCCTCAATGTTATTCCAAATAAGGTTACTTATGGCGTCAAAAAAGGCGATCTGCGTGCATCGAAAGTTGCTTTGAACGCCGACGGCAGTAACTTTACAGCGTCAATCGGTGGTGATTCTTATCAGATTCACTGTAATATCCCAGGCGAGTTCAACGTCTATAATAGTCTGGCGGCAGTCGCTGTCGGACGTGAAATGGGTCTAAATAAGGAACAAATCGAAACCGGGATTGAAGCATTAAAGGGCGTTGAAGGTCGTATGACCGTTGTGAGCGCGGGTCAAAAGTTCACGGTGATTGTTGATTTTGCACACACGCCTGATTCGTTTGAGCGCTTGCTTCATGATTTACGTCAATCAACAAAGGGTAAGTTGATCACAATGTTTGGCTCGGCTGGACGACGTGATGAAACCAAGCGTGCCGTTCAGGGCGAGATAGCCGGACGTTATAGTGATGAGGTGATTTTAACCGAAGAGGATGATCGGGACGTGGATGGTAACGGTATTCTCAAGCAAATTGCCAGTGGTGCGAGTAAAGCCGGAAAAGTTATCGATAAAGACCTATTCCTTGTTTTAGATCGTGAAGAAGCGATTGGCTTTGCACTGACGCGAGCGAAAGGCGCCAGTGATACTGTAGTTCTGCTTGGTAAAGGTCATGAAAAGACCATTGAACGAGCTGATGGAACCTATCCATGGAACGAAGTTGAAATTACCAAGACAGCTCTGAAAGAATTACAGAAAAAATCTAAGAAAGCGTCAAAGTAGTACAGCGGATATAACCGCCGCCCTTGGCGAGTTCAGTTATTTCGGGTGTCAGGACAGTGAGTCCACGCGACTCAAGATTGGCTTTTAACTGAGGTGCATGAGCACTCATCACGACCGTTTCACCGGTTGAAACAAGATTGGTAGCAAAAGCTTTTTTAGCTTCGTCGATTGAAACTTCAATTTTTTCGACCCCGTCGAAGTGTGCAAGCAGATCTCGACTAGCTGGTGTAAATGCCTCAGGACAGTAGGCGATCAACCCTTTGCCGTTAGCCGAGGGTGCTTGGATAATAGCTAGTGCGAGGTCTATGTCGTAGAAGAAGCTGTCGGCCCAGCCGGACGACTGGTTCGTAACTGGTCGACCTGAATCATCGAGCTGTGGAATGGTCTGAAGCTGGATATGCTCATAGCCGAGGCGTTCGGCGGCAAATTCCTGTGCGGCTGCGTCGCTACGGTAACCACTGCCGCAGAATAGATAATCACCGCAAGCAAGAGCATCACCTTGACCACTAAATTTAAGACCGTCGGGTACGTGAATGACTTGAATACCGCGACTAATTAGTATTGTCTCGGCATATGATTCCTCGGCTTTACGGGCCTCAGGAAGTCGAGCCAGCACTGCTTTGTTACCCCTGACTAATGCCCAATTTGCCGTATAGACACCATCTTGGCTATTAACTGGCGATGCAACTTTTACAACGTTTATGCCAGCGTGTATCAACATATCATGAATTGTCATGTGCTCTTGGCGTGCGCGCTCTAGATCGACAGGACTTTCGTCATAATACGGGTTGATTGGTTGGTCGGTGCTGAAATGGTCAGCGTCGGACATAAGGACAGTTGTGTTGAGGCTACTCACTAAAAAACTCCGGACTTAATAGTATGAATCGTGATGTTTGTAATAATGTAAGCGCCTGACGATACGTTCACCAGCGAGCGTCCAAGCTTTGTACTGAATAGGTCGGATCACCAGGTCGTAGCAGCCGACGTAATCGGTAACAGTCTTGTTGAATGCTGTTTTGAACTGACCAATGCCGTGGTGCGGATGATCGGGGTTATTAATCTCATCGCTTGGTGGTGAGCCACAGAAATCATGCAGCAGAGACCCCTTGGATTTTGCCCACTGTATGACGTGCCACTGCAAAAGATGGCTAGCCCCATAGACAGTTCTTTTACGAATTGATGCACCAACAAGATACGTACTCTTGGTGCCAAAAACCATAGCAAAGGCACCTGCGACGATTTTGCCATCAACGTAGGCAAAGAAGATCTGACCTAAATCAGCCTTTTCGAAACGTTGCCAGAACGAGCGGTAGTATTCGTAGCTACGGATACCAAATTGACCTTCGGCAGTAACAGCAAGCAATTTATAGAGAGCCAAGCAGTTTTTATCAGTCGCCTGAACTAACTCGACGGTAACGCCGTCGCGCTCAGCACGCCTAATAGCGTGTCGGCCTTTTTGCGGCAGACTCATCAAAATGTCATCAAGCGACGGACTAATATCGAGTGTAATTGTTGATGGATTAGGGATGATTGGACGAGCTGGCAAGAGGCCGTGACGGGCGAGGGTTGGCTGGGTGGTGCGAGGTAGCTCTGGCTCGATACGAATCGCGAACACGCTGTGTTTGGCGGCGAAGGTTTTTAAATCCTTTAAAATTGCAAACAGCTCCTTAGTTGAGGTAACTTCTGGACCCTTGGGTAGATACCATAATTTGCCCAGAGGAAGGGCGTTTTTTTCGTGTACCATTACTGCCATATTACCCACGAATAGAAAGAGGGGAGTATAGCCGCCAGATTTCTTTTGCTCGGCGTACTCAAAGCTGGCGAAGACATTTCCACCGTCAGGGCCTGCTAGGATGTGGCTATCCCAGTTGGCAATTTCTTCGTCAGTTGCAAAGCGCGTCGTCATTACGTTCTATTGTACCCCATCCGTTAGATACAAAAAAGTTAGCACTCGGGCCTTGCAAGTGCTAACTTTTTTGTCTACAATGAATCTACAAGAAAACGGAGGAATTAATGATGAGTATACCTATTAAACCTCTGGCAGATCGTGTTGTAGCGGTGCGCGAAGAGGCGCAGACAAAGACTGCAAGTGGAATTTATTTGCCAGAAGCATCAAAGGAAAAACCAGTATTAGCAAAGATAGTTGCAGTCGGTCCCGAGGTAAAAACGCTCAAAGTCGGTGATCGTATCGTCTATAAAGAGTATGCAACGACAGATCTTAAAATTGATAGCGCTGAATATTTAGTAGTTAAAGAAGAGGACGTCCTTGCGACGCTTTCGTAGGAGATTAAAACGATGAGTAAAAAAGTTTTCTATGATGACGATGCTCGCACTCGGGTACTCGGTGGTGCAAAGGCGCTATACGATGCGGTTAAAGTAACGTTTGGTCCAAAGGGTCGAAACGTGGTGATCGCGAAAGGATATGGTGGCCCGACCGTAACTCACGATGGTGTTACTGTGGCTGAATCGGTTGATCTCCCTGATATTGACGATGAGACCCTTGGATATAAAGTTGGAGCCGAACTTATTAAGCAGGCTGCGAGCAAGCTGAATAAAGTTGTCGGTGATGGTACGACGACCGTAACTGTTCTGACATATAGCATCCTGAACGAGGCAAATAAACTGATTGCAGCAGGCCACAATCCACAAGAACTCCGTAAAGGTATCGAGGCAGCAGGCAGCGAAGTAATTGCGGCACTCGATAACATGAGTGAAAGTATTGAAGGTAAAACTGCGCGCGTTGCGGAAGTTGCAACAATTAGCGCAGGGGATTCGACAATCGGAAAACTAATCGCCGATGTCATCGAAAAAGTTGGCAAGGATGGTGTCGTAACAGTCGAAGCGAGTCAAGGACTTGAGCTTGAGAGTGAAGTCGTTGAAGGATTTAAAACTGATACTGGTTGGGCGAGTCCTTTCTTTGTAACAGATACAGCTCGACAGGAGGCTGTTTATGAAAAACCTGCGATCATCGTTACCGACCAGAAGATTACGACTGCACAGGAGTTTCTGCCTCTCATCGAGAAAATCGTTCAGGATGGCAAAAAAGATATCGTCATTTTTGCCGACGAAGTAAGTGGAGAAGCGCTGAGTGTCCTTATTCTCAATAAGTTAAAGGGAGTTTTGAACACAGTTGTTGTCAAAGCGCCAAGTTATGGTGATCGACGCAAAGAAATTTTTCTCGATATTGCGCTACTGACGGGTGCGCAAGTTATTAGTGAGGACGCGGGTCTGAGTTTCGAAGAAGCTGCAAAGAGCGAGACGAAGGTCTACGGTTCGGCACGCAAGATTATCGTTAGTAAAGACGAAACGACAATCATTCAAGGTAGTGCTGGCGACCAAAAGGCGCTCAAGGATCGTATTGCACAAATTAATGCGCAGTCGGAGCTCGCAAAAGGCTATGAAAAAGAACAACTTGATAAACGTGCAGCGGCCCTCAGTGGTAAAGTTGCGGTCATTAAAGTTGGTGGTGCGACCGAGACTGAGATCGACGAGAAGAAATTCCGGGTTGATGATGCAGTTGCAGCAACCAAGGCGGCACTTGCCGAGGGCATTGTTGCAGGCGGTGGCGTAACACTGGTTAATATTGCTGCTGGTATTGACGCGACCGGATCAGATTCAGTCAGCGCAGGTCGTCAAATTCTGAAGAATGCACTCAAACAGCCATTTTTACAGATTACAACCAACGCGGGTCTAAAGAGTGAAGCACTTCTTGCACAAGTTGAGGCTGGCAAGGTTGGGCTGGGTGTTGATGTAAACAACCCAGATGCGGGTTTGATTGACGTCAAAAAAGCAGGCGTCATTGATCCTACCAAAGTTACCAAAGAGGCAGTTCAAAATGCGGTTTCAATCGCTTCTACTGCTGCAACGATGGGCGCCTTAGTCGTCGATATTCCAGAAGCTGAGACTCCTACATCCGCTGGCGGTATGGGTGGAGGCATGGGCTTTTAAAAAAACGGCAACATATATAAAAATACCCGCAAATTTACGGGTATTTTTATACCATTAGAGATTATTTTTGTGGATTAGAAAGGTAGTCGATCTCTTTAATAACATCCAGAAGGGCTTGAGCCTTACGAGCTTCGTCGGTGATTGCCTGTGCTGCTGCGTATGCTGGCGCAATCAAGCTTTTGTCATCTGTTGAGCGAATCAAAAGTAGGTATGTATCGAACTTTTCCTCTGACGGAATATCTAGTTTATCGACGAGTGGACGAAGATCGCTAAGAGCTTCCTTTTTAATGTCCGATAAATCATTTGAAGGTTCAGCTGCAGGTGCTACAGGACTGGTGGGTGTCGAGAGAGTCGAACTAAGAGGTGGATTATAGCCATTAGGAAGGGCATCATCTGGAGTTGGTAGGGTTGAAGCCGTTTCAGGCTCTGCGGTATCGGTTGGTTCTGCTGACGTAGCAACTGGATCTGGGTCAGCGACAGGTGTTACCGCAGGAGTGGTTGGTGTAACTGCTGGTGGCGTATCGAACTGAAGAGCTGTGTCGTTATGCTGGCTGACTCCAGCAAGTACTTTGGCCAGCTCTTGATCATCACTAATTGGTTTAACTAATTGCGGATTACTATCCATGCCCACCCCTACTGTAATACTTATGCTTTGTTACTAAATACTGTATCATAGACGTATATGGGTGAGCAATACTAGTCATGTTGGACGATGCGAGTGTTATCAAGCAGCGCGACCCCGAGGGCGCATTGGCCGTCGCAGGTGCTGAATATAGCCAAGCCGAGTTCGATGCCATGGTCTGGAATGGTGATAATGATGGCCGCGAAATCAAGAATATCGTTGTCGGTGGGATGGGCGGATCAGCGCTTGCTGCGCTACTGTTAAAGACCTGGCTAAAGTCTGATATAAAAATACCGATCGAGGTGCTGCGTAGCTATGATCTGCCCGGGTACGTCGATGCGAATACATTATTTATCGCGAGCAGCTATTCTGGTAACACAGAGGAAACGCTGAGCGCGTTAGAGCAGGCCGAGGTCAAAGGTGCACAACTGGGCATCAT
>SCSZ01000017.1 GCA_004322265.1 Patescibacteria group bacterium | reverse complement strand
TCTTTGTGTGCAGCGTTGTAATGGTTGACTGTCGTGCTGAGTGCTGACCCAAGTTTTTGCATAAAGCTATCAAACTTGCCAATATGCTGACCAAGCTGCCCTACCCTAATCTGAATATCCTTGGCTTGTTCCTCGATCTGCAGACTTCGTAGGCCCTGTAGGACTGTCTGTAGATATGCCATGAAACTTGTGGGACTAACAATAATCACCTTTTTATCACGAAAAGCATACTCAATCAGGTCGCGGGCACTCGACCCAGTCCCGACATCGCCAATTAGTAAATCATAATACAGCGATTCGCTTGGTATGAACATAAACGCAAAATCCATCGTATTTTCACTTGGTCGAATATATTTACTGGTTTCATCAATTCGCGCTTTTAGGTCCGTACGGACTTTCTTTAGTAGTTCTTCTTTGTTCGCTTTGCCCTCAGCACCGACCATTCGATTGTAATTCTCGAGGCTGAACTTGCTATCAATCGGCAGGATTTGTCCTTTGTCTAAAAAGACAACTGCGTCAGCAACTTCACCGTTCTTGAACTTATACTGCATCTGAAAGTTTTTAGAAGGCAAAATATTGTCTAGGACCGATTCTAGGTAGTATTCACCAAAAACCCCACGTTGCTTGGGATTCTGTAAGACATTCTGCAAAGTCTTTAACTCATCCGCAACATCAACAACTCGCCGATTTGTTTCATCGAGCTTAGCAAGTCGCTGGGTTACGTCGGCGACCAACTTGGCACTTTCACTTAGTTGCTTTTGCATCGACGTCTGCATAGTGGCGTTGTTTCGCTCTAACTTGTCGCCCATAGCTTGTTGCAACCCTGCAATGCCGCGTGATAGTTCGGTAACGTCAGCCTTGATTAGGTCGACACTACCACCACTTTTTAGATCACGAAATCGTTGATTGAGAATATAAAGAATAATACCAAAACCAATGACAACAACACCCAAAATAATTAAAAGGATAACCTCGTTCATTACTTTATTATAGCATCAAAGGCTAACGACGATTCGTGCAACCACCGATACGAGGATTGATATGATGATGACCGGCATCGTTTGGTTGTAGCGACAAATCCATGCAAAGGCGACATAGGCGAGTCCATAGAGTAGCGAGCTCCAAAGGACGATCTCGCCCCATGAAAGACCTGATGTCCAGACCGATAACCCCCATAGTAAAATCGCCGTCATAGCAGCAACAATAATCGGTCGTACGACTCGTAGGCTCACCATAATTCCTAGCCCAATCGTGCCAACCAGAATCGTTGCAATATTTCCTGATATGCCGACAGAGTTTGAACAATTGGCAGCATTTAGTGATGCACCGCAGTAGAGAGGATCAATAATAAATTGGCCAATCAGAAATGTCAAAATATAATACAGCGCTCCAACCGCAAGTCCCGTAACCGCAATTTGCCACCACGAAAAGGACATACTAATTGACTGTGGATACGCGTCTTCCTGAACTACTTCAACCATTCTATCTCCCGCATAAAGCTAAGGCATAGTATATATGATTATTGCGCCTTAGGCAAAGGTCTTTTGCTTCGTCTTGACGAATAGCCATTCAGATACCATAGTGATCCGATCAGACCGATGATCACTCCGCCAATTACGTCTGTCGGTGTGTGAACGAGCGCGACAACGCGACCAACACAAATAACGATTACGAGAAGGGCTAAAATTAAAGTCGCTAGTTTATTCCTTGTTTCAAACCACACGGCACAGGTTATTGCGGTTGCAAAGAGGGTATGGTCGGACGGAAATCCAGGATTGTTAAGAAATAGTGCACCAGCCTGTGTACCGAGTAGTTCAAACGGCCGTGCGGCTTCTGGTTGATAGATAGAAGCGATTAGTTGAGCAAGTAAATACGCCGTGAGGCCTGCCATCAAAACGCGACAATATGCCTCGAACCGATGACCCTTAGGAATTTTAAAGATCAACATGTAGGCGCCAATCAGCACGACTGGTATCAGTGAGCCGTCGGCAATGATATGAATAAAAGTCGTAAACATGATAGGTATAGATTAACATATTAGACTAGCGCTTGTCAGTTTGTAGTGCTCGTGCTTGCGATAAACGTCTCTGTTTGGCAGAATGTACGGATGGATAATCTACCCTCGTCTGACCAAGCTCTGGATACTCTATTAGACAACACCGACAAATTAAATACTGTAGCAAGTAAGATACTACAAAGAGTTGTTGCAATCGTTGCCCATGAACCAAC
>SCSZ01000016.1 GCA_004322265.1 Patescibacteria group bacterium | reverse complement strand
TGCTGCAATTGGTAAAGAGGTTGGAGCACTGCTGATGGCTGATATGGCGCACATCGCAGGTCTGATTGCTGGTGGTGTTGCCAAGAATCCATTTGACTATGGATTTCACGTTATCACAACGACCACACATAAAACACTTCGTGGCCCTCGTGGCGGCTTGATCCTTTCAAAGGGTATTGTGGGTAATCCGCTGAAGGCTCCTGAAAAGACACTTGAGAATATCCCGACACTAATCGATCGTGCAATTTTCCCTGGCATTCAGGGTGGCCCGCACGAACACATTATTGCAGCGAAGGCAGTGGCGTTTGGTGAAGCACTCCAGCCAGATTTTAAGCAATATGCTGCTCAGATACTCAAGAACGCTTCGGTCCTTGCGAAAGAGCTCCAAAAGCGTGGTTTCCAGCTACTCACGGGTGGCACTAGTAACCACTTAATCCTAGCTGATGTTTACAAGAGTTTTGGAATTGACGGCAAAGTTGCCGAAGTTGCTATGGACGCGATCGGCCTGACGCTTAATGCTAACTCCGTGGCTGATGATCCACTACCACCGTTTAGGCCAAGCGGCATTCGTTTGGGAACACCCGCTGTAACGACTAGGGGACTTAAAGAAGAACATATGGAGCAGGTAGCCGAGTGGATGAAGCAAGCAATTGATAATCATGAAAATCCTGCTAGGCTCAAAGCAATTCGCGAAGAAGTAAAGAAATTTGCGCTAAGCTTTCCACTTCCTAGTGACAAGTAAAAACGGCGACTCTAACTAACAAAAGAAGCTCCGACAGGAGCTTCTTTTGAGATGTAAGCATTTATAGCAACTAGCTTGCAGGGTAGACGAATGTACCACTTGCACTTGCAGCACCAACGTAGATAAATTGCTCGCTACCAGCTACAGGATCCCAATAACCAATACGTCCGCCGGTTGACGCCGTACATGTTGTAAGACATGCATAGTCGAGGGTTGGGTTACCGCTTGAAGGTGTGCTCGCTGAGGTAATTGCTGTATCGGCGGGAGGTGTACCAGTAGCTTTCACGATCGTAATTCCTGATGGAATCTTAGTAGAGGTCGAACCAAGTGCTAACGCATCAGTACCAGTTGCAGCTAAGGCAGGATAGTATCCCTTATCAGCATTAAATGCTTCTGCAACGCCTTGTACGTTTGCCGCTGTTTGTTGAATCTTTGATTGTTGCGCACGAGCGGTAATACCGCTGTATGCAACGATTGTAATACCAGCAAGGATTGCGATCACGACGATCACGATCAAGAGTTCGACGATAGTGAAGCCGCGTTCCTGTTGTCTAGATTTAATATTACTTAGTACCATTTTGGTAGTGCCCCCTACTTAATTATTACTGTTATAGCTCAAATATACTACGAACGAAATATAAACACAAGCATTTTTATGCTTAAGGAACCGTATAGTTGAGAGGTGTTCCCCATGCATTTGCTCCGCTTCCTTGGTAAACATAGAATGTATTAGGTGAAACGAATCGCAATACATCAGCTTTGCCATCTCCGGTATAGTCCCAGCCTCCAGTTACACGATCGCCTGTCCACCCGCTACCTAGACTATAAGTTGTACCCGTCGTACCTGTTCCAGTGCCAGGATAACCTGTCATAGCTCCTGCTGAGCTAATGCCAGCAATATCGCCGAAACCGTCGCTATTGAAGTCTCCTAGTCCAAATACACGATCGCCTGGATAGGCTGCATCCCAGCCTGACCCATACGCAGTTGGGCCAGTTAACGCTCCTGTGCTACCGAGACTGTAGATCGTGAGACCAGCAGCCTTGCCAATAATTGTCGCACCGTTTGCCGTTACGTATTTTGGTGCAGCGAATACGGAGGTTACTGTATTCCAGGTTGTACCGCTCGCGAGCGGAGTACTACTAACCAGGCCCAATGCACCATCTGATTTCAGCATAAAGCCTGCACCTGAAGTGTTATCCCACCACACCACTGGGGCAGTTAGTCCAGTTGGCGTGCCTGGACCGATAAAGTTACGGACTGTTGTTCCTATATTGGTGAGTGCAATTATGCCACCAAAAGTTGCATTTCCGTTACCGAGTCGAAGCTCTATATCACCATTGGCTTTGTAGCCGATAATGTCGTTTTTACCATCCTTATTCCAATCTCCAACAGCGGCAATGTTTGTATAGTTACTCCAAGGTGTTGATCCTTGGGTTGTACCATTTGCGATGGCTGAAAAAGTACTTGTGCCGGCGGAATTAACGGCTTTCACTTGTATAAAATATACAGTACCAGTTGAAAGTCCACTTATCGTCGTATTGGCGGACGTAATATTACTAATAGTTGTCACTGAAGACATGTCCTCTTTCGCCGAATATTGGAGTGTGTAACTACTAGGTGGTCCAGAGGGCGCATACCAACTAACCGCCAACTGACTGGTTGAGGTACCTGACGCAACAAGACCAGTTGGTATACCTGGACTAGTGGGCGCAGTGCTCGCAGGGGCGATAGTACTCGCTGTAGTACCAAGTCGTGTCGAACGAATCGCTCCGCTTTGGCTAATCGGTCGTCCGGCTGCAGTCGAACTAACACTGATGGAGGCTCCAATGGTTGTGAGTGATTGAAGCGCAGCGTTGCGCTGCGCCACGCTTGAACCGACATCGCTCGCGACACTATTAGGAGTTGTCGCACTAGCCGTGTTGAAATACTGGATATTGAAGCCGCTCGTGCTGATATTATCTAGTAAGTCTTGGTCTTTGGTCTTACAAAACGCAATCGGTGCTCCAGGGTTATTGGTCATAAACGTTGGGTTACAACTTGGTTGCTGCCACGGAATATTACAACCAGCAGTAGCATAATTCGACGGTAAGAGTACACGACGCCACAATGTATTATTCTTCACAAAGTACACAATATTATAAGTCATTGGCGTATTTTGACTGGCCTGGTTACTCGTACAGGAATTCGGCAGGTTATTTAAAAATACATATGCAGCCGATGAATTAAGCGGGTTAGCTGTCGTTGCCAGCATGTTTAATACGAGCATATTACCATTTGTATTATCAACGTTATTAAAAGCGGTTGTGTCATCACCATAACCTTGGGGAGCGCTTAGGGCGAGGGTAGTGGATGGTCCCTCCGTCAAGTTGGTTTGTGCTAGGAATGTTGAGCTGAGGGCAACGTCAGCATTGATTGTGTTTAATGCGCTCTGCACATTATAGGCAAGTAACGTCGATGTGCGCGCAGCCAGGACATCACCTGTCATATTAACAATCACCGTTACAAACGCTCCAATTGTTAGTACGACTACTGGCGCGACGACAAGTAACTCAACAATCGTGAAGCCTTTTTCGCGTTTTGCTCTGACTGTTCGAACTAACTTCATTATTATTGAGCCCCTGCGTTATAGAGAGATGCAATTTCGTTTGCGGAAAGAGCGCGGTTATATATCCGAACGTCATCAATTGATCCAGTAAACCAACGTGCATTTGCAGAGTTACCGCCTATTGCAGCGCCTGAAGTTGGCGCAGTTGCTCCTGTACCTGCATAATTGCCTGGTACCAGCACACCATCCCTATATGCAAATGGTGTGCCGCTTCCATCAATAACCATGGCAACGAAATGCCATCCTGTGCCCAATGCCGTTGAGGTAGCTATCCACCTGACGTTTTCATACAGCATAACAATATTCGTGCCGGGGGTAGTATTATCAAATTGAGTGCTACCTATGCCAATTCCATAGCTATAACCAACACTTGCTTTTATAAACTCACCAGAATTTGTTGCGGTAGGGTTATAAACCCAACAAGAAAGGGTCGCGTTCGTAGTGCCTAGTCCCATCGTTGACGGTTCTGTAATCGATGAACTTGATCCATTAAATGCATATGCACCATTTGCACTACCATTTTGACCCGTTGTTAGTGTGGCTCCGGATACAGTGCCGTTATACCCATTACCACTTGAATCATTGGCGTTACCGTTGAACGGCCACCAACCGACCAATCCGTTCAAGACAATTGGCGACGTTGTAACAGTTGCCCCGCCAACTCCATTGGTATAGGTAGAGTATTGAACCGTTTGCTGGGGATTATTGTATAAAACATTGACGGTTACTTTTGATACATTTAAATTATTAGGATACGGACAGGTAACAACAACTCCAACGGTAACTGCGCTAAGTCCCGCAACGTTAATAGATGCAGGTGATAAAAGGGTTGCATTAACACAGGGGTTTGGTGCAGTTGACGCATATCGTTGCAAGTAGTTATAGGCGACGTTACTAGCATTGGACTGCGCGCGTGCATTACCGCTATCTTTAATAATTAACACATATAATTCATAGCCACCCACCAAAAAAGCTGCTGCGACAAATAACGTTACTAACAGTTCGACGGCGGTAAATCCTAGTTGCGATGTACGACGCATCATTGGTTTTTACTCGTAACCATACATATATTATTTGGTGCTGGACAATCAGGTGCTGCGTTTTCAAGTGCGAAATAGATATTAAATTTACGGCAGTCTTGTGTTCCGTTTGTGCAGAGAGTACCATCCGCTTGTAGAGGCTGATACACATATGTACTAGTGGTAGGTTGAGGTGTAACTCCGGCTGTTGTTTGAACACAAACACCTGAACATGTTGCGGCGATGAGCGATGAGTCAGGCGTAGGCGAGGTTGACACACCATTGGCATTAGGCGTCAGGTTAACCCCTGGAGCAACCAATGATCTGACGTCGATATCAGGAAGTCCGGTGGTTTCTTGGCCGATAATACTCGTCGATACATAACGACCAAACGTGGAACTACCAGCTGTACCGTTCGCGTAAAAGTTTTCTAGATTAAGTGCAATCGAGGCGACATCACCTCGACGCTCGGTGTCGCGAGCGTTTGCTTGACTGCCACGCAAATTGACGACAGCAAGAGTGATTAATATTCCCATAATAGCAATAACAATAATCAACTCAATGATTGTGTACCCACGACGATCCATGGTACTAGCATAAGAGTTTTGATATCAAACCGCAAGCATAATGAACAGATTATATCTCGAGAGGCTCTTGTTCAATCTGGACGCCGAACTTATCACGAACCGCACTGATAATTTCATCACGCGCGCTTGCTAGGTCAGTGTAGCTTGACGCAGACTCGTTAATCAGTACTAGGCTGTTTTTATCGTGCACTTTCATACCATGTAGAACTTGACCCTTGAGACCTGTCTGTTCGATCAACCATCCCGTCGAAAGTTTGAATTTACCGTCGCCCATATCATAAGCAGGCATGTCCGGATAGCTAACACGTAGGTCATTCAATTTCCACTCTTCAATAATCGCATTTTTGAAAAACGAGCCTGAATTAGGTAGTAGTTTTGGGTCTGGAAGCTTGTTGGCGCGAATATCAATAACGGCATCACGAACAATTTGTTGAGTGAAAGCATGAATGCCATTATCGTCAAAGTATTTTTGTAGCGCGTCATAAAACGGTGGTTGTGGAGCAGATTTAGATAACTTTAACGTAACGGATGTTATGACATAACGACCTTTTTGGCTACCACGAAAAATACTATCACGGTACGAGAAACCACAATCAACATTTGCGAGTGTAACGAAGCTGTCGGTCTGTGAGTCATAGGCGGTGAGGGATTGTAGAGTGTCGGCGATCTCTTGACCATAGGCACCGACATTTTGAACTGGCGCTGCGCCAGTTGTACCTGGTATCGCTGACATAGTTTCGATGCCACTTAGGTTCATATCAACTGTTTTCTTGACTGTCTCATCCCACGTTTCGCCGGCGCCAACGCGAATGGTAGTCGAACCTGGATCGTCGGCAATAACCTCAAAACCCGGAATTCGAACGCGCAGTACAACGCCGTTGAAGCCTTGATCATTTGCGACGACATTGCTACCACCTCCCAATACAAATATAGGCAATGACTGAGATTTTGCAGCATGGTAAATTTCGGCAACTTCCTCCTGGGTACGAGCTTCGGCCATAAATCTTGCAGGACCACCAAGTCGCATGGTCGTAAAGTTTTTGAGTGGAATATTAGGATGTAGGTCCATATATATTTAGTATAGTCGATTAACGAATAATTCGGATGAGAGGTTTTCGAACTGTTAATACGAATTTTTTGACCGGGCCATCAGGTTTAATCAGGTGAGTGTGTTGGTGAACGATACTTTTCATTACTGACTGTGGAGCTCGTGCGTAAATGTTATAGCCCCGTTTTTCGTATTTTTGCAGAATGTTGACGTATTCTACCTTTGCTTTATCATCGAGTTCTGCAAGGGATCTAATATGCTCACGAGGCACAATCATCAAGTGATCAGATACTCCTTGCGCATCCCACAAAGAGTAGGGAAACTGGTTTTTAATAACTTTAAAATACTTGGTGCCTTCAACGAATTGCTTGTGGCCTTTGTCGATTTTACAAAAAGTACATACTGACGAATCTATATGTTTCATATGTTCGCGGTATGCTCGCTCAAGTTTAGACGATCTCATGACACTACCATCATACCAAAATCTACTTGGTTTATGGTATAATTACCCCTGATATGCACCCGTAGCTCAGTGGATTAGAGCACTGGTCTTCGGAACCAGGTGTCGCAAGTTCGAATCTTGCCGGGTGTACCAAGAAGCAAAGATTAGCGAAAGCTAGTCTTTTTTTCTTGACCTGATCCCCTCCACCTATAAACACAATAAAAAAGTGTTGTAATTTTCCAAGGTTGAACCTTGGAAAGGAGCGGATGAACAAGGACAACTGTAGCAGGTATTTTGGTCTGATATACTGTCCATATGGTCAGACATGCACATGCACATCGGCATTTAATGAATAAGAAAAATCGCTCAAAATTCGATACTTTTATTTATATTTTTGCCTTTACAACGCCACTATTTGAAATACCTCAATTCATTAGCATAGTGAACGCACACAGTGCTGCAAATGTCTCTTTGATAACGTGGTCTTACCTCGCGATTTCTTCACTTGCATGGTTAATTTACGGGATACATAAAAAGATGAGACCACTTATTGTGTCATATATATTATATGTGGTTGTTGAGTTTTCGATTGTTGCTTCGATTGTGTGGTTTAGATAAATGAAGGGTTACAAATATATACTGTTGGACTGGGACGGTAATTTAGCTAGGACACTCGACATTTGGCTCGAGGCAACCAGATTGCCACTAGAACGGCGCGGTGTAAAAATATCTGACAACCAGATCGTCATGCAATGCTTTGGCCGGCCTTGGGAAGGTTACGCTGAACTCGGAGTAACCGATGTTGAGGCAGCTATCAAAGAAATGGACGGACACGCCAAGAAATACCTTCCAGAGGTCGAACTATATCCCGATGCACTATTTGTACTGGAACAACTAAAGAATATGGGTAAGAAAACAGCTCTCATTACCACGTCGCTTCGTGAAAATGTTCTTCATCTACTCGATAAATATAACCTCCATGACTATTTTGATGTTGTCGTTGCCAACGAAGATACCATGCATCACAAGCCGCATCCAGAACCTCTTGAAAAGGCCCTCGAGGAGTTAGGTGGTACGAAAGACAACGCGGTTATGATCGGTGATTCCGACAAGGATATAGAGGCGGCAAAAAATACGGGAGTTGATTCTATTCTTTTTTATCCTGATGAACACAAAATATTCTACAACCTTGAGGAGCTACAGAAGTTTGGCCCTACCCATACAGTGTCTGATTTTCGTAAGATTATTGATATCGTTTGATACACGGTGGCTTGTAACAACAGGGGTCATGTGTTAAAGTGGGGATTTGTACGGGCCAGTAGCTCAGTTGCCTGAAAGAAATAATAAAAGCACCAGATGCTCTAACCATTTCTCAAGGAAGTTGCGCAACAGGTAGAACCGTTCACGTTACAATGAGCATACGGGCCAGTAGCTCAGCTGGTTAGAGCACCTGCCTCTTAAGCAGGGTGTCCGGGGTTCAAGTCCCCGCTGGCCCTCCAAACAAAGAACGTCGACATGTTCGCTACCGGTCGGCGTTTTTTGTTATCATGAGGGTATGAATCAAAAACACGAGGAGGTGGTTAAACAACTACAAAAACAGATCGGTGGTTACTTTGCGCACAACGTGGCCTTTCGGGTATATCACGGCTCGACTAATTCTACTCGCGTATTGACGTTTAAGCGTAGTGAAATGGTTGATACTAGCAAACTGAATCACGTGTTATCCGTTGATGTGAAAAAGCGTGTGGTCGTCGTCGAACCAAACGTTTCGATGGACAAACTTGTTGATGCGACATTGAAGTATGGCCTTGTTCCTCCGGTTGTACCTGAGTTTCCTGGTATTACGGTTGGTGGTGGTATCCAGGGTGGGGCAGGGGAAAGTAGTTCATTCAAGTGGGGCTTTTTTAGTCAAACAGTCAACTGGATCGAATATATACTTGCTGACGGATCTAAAGTTAAAACTTCGCCGATAGAGCATGCTGATTTATTCTATGGCGCTGCCGGCTCATCAGGTACTCTTGGCGTCATTACTGCTGTAGAAGTTCAACTTATCCCAGCAAAGAAATATGTACAGTTAACGTACATTCCCGTTAGAAACTTCAAAGACAGTCTGCAAATTATAGAGAATGAAACAATAGCTAAACACGATTTTATTGACGGTATTATGTTTGGTAAAAATCACGGGTGCATTATTGTCGGCAAACTATCCGACGAGAAAGTTGGTAAATTAAAAAGATTTAGTCGGGCGATTGATCCGTGGTACTATTTGCACGCTCAACAAATTGATAGCAACGCTAAAACAGCGACTGAAACGGTACCAATTCGCGACTATCTTTTTCGGTATAATCGCGGTGCTTTTTGGGTTGGTAAATATGCATTCGCCAGGTTTAATCTACCGTTTAACGCACTAACGCGCTTCATACTCAACCCAATGCTAAATACACGAAAGTTATATCAAGCACTACAAGATAGTGGCGCCTCTCAGGAGCATATTGTTCAGGATCTCTCAGTTCCACTGAACCGTGCGGAAAAACTGATGGACTATATTGATACAAAGACTAGTATTTATCCGCTGTGGCTTTGCCCAATTAAACCAGAGTTGCGTTCACCGTTATTATGCAATGCTCTTGATACGTCGCTCGTGATCAATATTGGAGTGTGGGGTCCGCAGATTGCAAATTACGACCTTTTTAAGAAACTCAATCGAGATATTGAAAAGAATTTAGCAAAACTAGATGGTAAAAAATGGATGTATGCGCATACCTATTACACAGAAAAAGAGTTCTGGTCGATATACGACAAGAATTGGTATGATAATTTGCGTAGAAAATATAAGGCTACTAATCTACCATCCGTTTACGAAAAAGTACGGGTGCGTGATCAGCTAGTTGTGAACGCACGACGAGGTGCACTGAAGACTCTGATCGGTCGAGCAAAACTACGTATAGAGGATTAAGGCTACTAACAATCACTAATCGTACTAAGAGTTTAACGAAACAGTGTAGGTGTTACGGTTGCACTGCCCGTGCCAACATGGCTGATTAGCAGTAGCTTTGTACTTACTTCTTGTCCTGTTACCTGTACTCCATCAGGTAGTGATGGTGGCAGCGTATAGGTTAGATATGGTCCACTGCAGTTGTCTCGTAACCACTGCGCAAAACTAATCTGCCGAATGTCATACCCGTGTAGATAATACGAATACAAGTTAAAACGTTCGTTGCTATCGGGAACTGGCGTAAAGCCAATGCAATCGGTTTCCTTGTAGCTATTTTTGATATCTTGATACAGACTCGAAACCGTCGAATGCTGATTAATGACAGTATGATGGTAAAGATAATTACCAACATCGGCAAGAGTAATAGGGATAAACAGCAGCAACAAGAATGGTTTATATTTTTTTGTACCCATGAGACCAACGATCGCAATTCCAATCCCCCCTAAAATAGCCCATAGCCAATAATAGTCAACATGAAAAACAGATGCTACAAACATCGGCCATAAGCCTTGAATATTGACTTTATTGTCGTAGACAAAGGATGTATTTTGAGCATTTGTCGCCAGGCTCAGAATAATTCCCGTAATGATTACTGCGCCAGCCGCAATAAGAGCCTGTTTGAATCGCCAGGTTGCAAGCAGTCCAAAAGCTATAAGAGGGAGCAGGTACATGTCGGTGTACCTCCCGTATACCCATTGGTCAATTCTCAGTTGTCCACTGGCTGCAAATGACAGCGCAGTAGAGAATAGTACTAAAATAACGAGTAGAACTGATAAGATTTTAATGACAAAATTAACGTCAAGTAACTGTGCTTTCCATTGATCTTTATGTTTGAATAACTGACTAATAATTGTCGTCGCGCCGTATAGTGCTGTGCCGAAAGTTGCAACGATCACGAAGAGAAGTAACCCAAGGAGCAATAATCCAGCTTGTAACCAGAAGTGTATGCCTGTGGCTGCACTTAGTAAGGTCGTAAGAGTGTTGGTGTAATGAACGTCATTCGTAATGCTGCCGCTCATTATATGTTCGAATATAGGCTCTATGACCAATAGGTAACTGATACCAATCAGTGCACCAAGCACCGCGACAATGCTATATATTAGCTTCTTTCTTAGCACGCTTTGGAATATGAACAGCAAGCCAAGAAGTCCGACGAGTAAAAATCCTAGGGGGTGTATCCAGCATAGGTATCCGCTGAGAAGGCCGGCGATGATGAGCCAACCACGATTTGTCAGCTTGCTTTTGAGAAGTGTGGCGAGCGCTGCGAGAAATACTAACACAAAGCCGCTGGTCGAAAAGGCATAGCCACTCATTGATAGCCAAGAAGGGTATGCCATTGTTCCGATTGTTACAAACCATATCGTTCGAGGTTCTGTCTTTGGGTATATGGTACGAAGCATGTACTGCAGTAGTGCAGCACTTCCCGCCCACATGAGTGCATTTAATATTAAAACCATGAGCCATTCAATATGAATATTTGCCGATAACATAAAGGCTGGGCTAATCATTAATGAATACCCGCCAAACCAACTTGTTGATAGGTGCACAAGACTGCCTGCGATTGTGGCTGCCTTATCTAGATATCCGATTTCATCAGATAGGTAGGCGGGTCCAGTAATTCCATGATTAAGAAGTAAGTAGGTTGTGAAAACAATCACAGGAATACCGTAACGCGAAGTAATAAATTGTCGAAGCTTTATAAACACCAAACTACCATATCGCGACCGTTATCTTCATCGTTTTATTATACAGAAAAATGGCGAACTACAGGTTTGTGATATTGCTTCGGGAAAGTTTAATGATGATCGATTGAAACGCAGCGAGTTCTGCACTCGTAAGGTTTTTCAAAATAACGTGATCTACTTCCATGAAACTATTCGTTAAGATTTTTTGTAGTTTGACACCTTTTTGAGTGAGTAGGATGACCTTGACTCGTCGATCCTCTGGAAGTTCACTTCGGACGACTAGACCTTTTTCCTCAATGCCATCAATAATTCCAGTGATATTTGATGCATCGCAGTTATAAAGTTTTTGGAATGCGTTCATAGGTTTTGGATTGTTGCTATCGATCAAAACAAGTGTGATTGCCTGTAGCGGTGTCAAGTCATAATCACGTGCAACTGTCATTAAACCCTGCTTGGCTGTTAGCAAGAACTCGAGCAACGACGCATGGAACTCGGACAACTTGTTTGATGATTTCATAATGTGATTTCTTTCATAATACTTGACATAGTCAACAATTGACCTTTATAATGATTCTAATACTATTTTACGATAATACTAAATAAGAAACAACAAGGGGAGCATTCATGATTGAAAAAGCGAAGAACCATTGGCTCATTCTGATCATTCTGGCCGCTGCACAACTAATGGTCGTACTCGATTCATCAGTAGTCAATGTAGCACTGCCGGCTGTTCAACACGCATTTAACTTAACATCCAGTGGTCTGCAGTGGGTGGTAACTGCCTATACATTAACATTCGGCGGATTCTTACTATTCGGTGGACGTGCGGCGGATTTGTTCGGGCGTAAGAAAATGTTCCTTATCGGCATTACGATGTTTGTACTTGCGTCGCTCATCGATGGAATGTCTCAAAACGGCACCATGCTAGTCGTCCTGCGTGCTATCCAAGGCCTATCTGCCGCGTTGATGTCGCCGGCAGCTTTATCTATCATTCTAGTAACGTATCGTGAAGGACACGAACGCAATACTGCTCTTTCGATTTGGGGTGCCGTTGGTGCAGGTGGAGCAGCGATCGGGGTGCTACTTGGAGGAGTATTAACACAATACCTCAACTGGCGTTGGAACTTCTTTATCAACATTCCGATTGGTATTACGATTTTCACACTTGCGTGGCGTCTACTACCTGCGCACGAATCTGAAGAGGAGCATAATGATCTTGATTTACCTGGTGCGATATCAGTAACTGGCGCAGCGCTACTGCTGGTATCAGGTATTGCGAATGCACCGACTAATGGATGGACGTCTGGTGCAACAATTGCTTACTTTGTCGGAGCCGTTATATTACTAGCGTTCTTTATCTTTAATGAACGTCGTGTTAAAAATCCATTGGTCCCACTTGCGATATTTAAGAATCGCAACTTAACAGGAGCTAACCTGGTATTGTTCCCGGTCGTTGCGAGTATGTTCTCGACGTTCTTCTTCGGTTCACTATATATGCAAAACATCCTACATTTTGATCCTGTCCAAACAGGTTTAAGCTTCCTAATTACACCAATTACAATTGCGATTACGGCAACCAACGTGCCGAAGCTCGTCAAAAGGATTGGCTTCAAGCCCGTACTTGTTGCAGGTCCATTGTTCATCTTAGGTGCATTGTTAGTCCTTGCTCACGTTCCAGTTGATGGTAACTACTTCGTCAATGTATTACCTGCCCTAGTTCCGCTCGGTATAGGTGCTGGTATGAGTTTTGTAAGTGGTACAATCGCCGCAACGTCAGGTGTCAAGCCAAACGAATCCGGACTTGCCTCGGGACTCCTTAATACTTCACAGCAAATCGGTGGATCACTCGGCCTTGCTGTCTTAACCGGTGTGGCGTCATCGGCTGCAACGAACTACTTTACGAATCTAAAGACACTACCGACACAGCTGACACCATTACTTGCCGAAGTACAGGGCATGCACGCGGCCTTTTATACAGGTGCGGGTATTGCACTCGCAGCATCATTGATTGCATTCTTTGTAATTCAATCCCCAAAACGTCTTTTACAAACTACATAGAGCAATAGTGTAAGTAAATACCTCGAAACAACCCCTCATTAAATTACTTAAATTTAGCTGAGCAAAGGTCCGTCCTCTGCTCAGTTTATTTTAAGCTTTGGACTTACGATAAGTTTGGCTATATAATGACTGTAATGAACGAAACGATTACCGTACTACGTGTTCCGACTGGTTTGCCTGTTCCGCCAGCTATGCAGCAAGCCGAAAACCGGTTACTAAGTAGGTTTAGCGAACTACCAACGGCTGACAATCTTCAGAAGGCAGTCAATAATCAAAATACGATTTTGCTTGTAGCTATTTCTGGTTCTGTCCCGGCGACCCCAGAGGATTGGCAGGATATACCAACAGAATCTTATGCAGGTACTCTGACTCTACTACTCCTGCAAACACCTTGGAAAACTATTGCACATATTGAGGAAGTCATCGTTGACGAGGGGCACGAAGGAAAAGGCGTCGGTAGACAGCTAATGCAAAAGGCCATCGAAATCGGCCGTGAAAATGACGTAGAAACATTTGATTTAACATCAAGTCCAAATAAAGTTGCAGCCCAAGCACTCTATGAAAAAACTGGCTTTAAAAAGCGTGAAACCAATAACTGGCGATATGAGGGCTAATCCTTAATCGCGCGTATATTGGCCGGAAGTTTATTATACAATTCGCTCACGCTTAAGTGGCTGGTGGGGTCAGTAAGGTTTGGATTCAGATCAACGAGAGGTTTTAGGACGAAATCTCGCTCAGCAAATCGAGGATGCGGGATAACAAGCTCAGGCTCGCTTATGACAAGTTCGTCGTAGAAAATAATATCAATATCGATTTCGCGCGGGCCCCAGCGAAAACGCCTAATACGACCCACAGTATGTTCAATTGTTTGAGTAAATGCGAGTAATTCTCGTGGTGATAGTCCGGTGGAGGCTTGTATGACGGTATTTATAAAATCTGCTTGGTCTTCGTAGCCGACAGCACGTGATATGTATCGCGGCGCCTCGACGATATCACGCAACTGTTCACCTAGAAGCGTAATTGCCTGGTTAAACTGCTGATCGCCTTTACCGACGTTGGATCCGAGCGCTAAATAGACTGTTGCCATTTGTTTACAGTGTAGCATACGGTGTTATGATGGGGGCATGGTACAACTTGTCGGCATTTTGAATGTAACACCCGATAGCTTTAGCGATGGAGGTAATTTTATAGACCCTGAGACGGCTATTCAACAAGCTGATCAGTTATTTAACGACGGTGCGACGCTTGTCGATATCGGTGCTGAGTCAACCAGACCTAATGCGGAAGTGTTGTCAGATGAAAAAGAATGGAGTCGACTTGAGCCAATTCTAAAGGTACTTATTCCCAAGTATCCTGGCAAGTTATCACTTGACACCTATCATCCCAGCACGGTTAAAAAAGCATGGGCAATTGGTCCGATTATTATCAATGATGTAACTGGTTTTAATAATCCTGAAATGGTGAATGCTGTTGCCAAGCTCCGCGCAAATGTCATTGTGAGTCATTTACCACCGGATATGACAATTCAACAGGCACATGAACTAACACCGGTAACGAGCGTCGATCAGGTAAAAGATGAGCTGCTAGAGAAGGCCAAGGAACTTGAAGCAGCGGGACTCAGTCGTAAACAGATCATCTTGGACCCAGGCATTGGCTTTGGCAAAACACCCGAGGTGAATCGCCAGCTTCTTAGCTTTGCTAGACTGGTTCCGCAGTACGCTGTCATGATCGGCTATTCTCGAAAAAGGTTTCTAGGAGAGAACCGTATGGATGTTGCGGTGAATCTCGAAGCAGGAACGATTGCCACAAAGAGTGGTGCGGTGTACCTTCGTGTCCACGATGTGAGGGGACACGCCAAATTTATTTAACAGCTTTTGTGTGCCACTTTGAGTTGTCAAACGCAAGAATTGCCATCCAAACAGTTGGTAGGAAAATCGCAAGTACGACCCAGACACCGTCTTTGCCGAGTTTGAGCCCAATCTTGTACATTGCAATAAAAACAAATACATCGGCGACGTAGTTAACAAACGGAATAACGGTGAGAATGGACCAGAAGCCCTGCTGGTCGCCAAGTTCAAGGAATTTCCATGTATTGTAGAACGGAATCCATGCAATTGCCTGTGAGACACCTGCTTTTTTGAAAATACGACTGAGTAAAAATGCGTGAAGTGCATAGATGACGAGGAAAATGATAAAACCAACAAAGAGAATTGTCGCGATGACTGCCGGTGCGATGACGGTATCAGTATGACCATATCTATAGGCGTAATCGTAGACGACAGGGCTGGTATTATTTGCGAGTTGAGATAATAAATTCATACTATCATTGTAACACCAGGCATTGATTTGGTAAGCTAGGGGAATGCGATTATTAGATGGACTAGAACTCAGAGGCTACATTATGGAGCGCCAGGCAAAGCAAGTACGGGCGCTTCGTCAGTCATGGCGGGTAATTCCGAAACTTGCCATTATTCAAACGAGTGATAGTCCTGTGATTGACACCTATGTCCGTATGAAGCGTGGTTATGGCGAAGATATTTTGGTCGAAGTCGATATTTATAAAATTGATCAAGCGAACCTAATGAGCCAGATCAAAACACTTAATAACGACGAATCTGTGCATGGTATCATCACGCAGCTACCGCTTGCAGATCCTGAACAAACCGAAGTTGCAGTCAATGCAGTTGCCCCGCAAAAGGATGTTGATGGGCTCGGTGAAGACTCAACCCTAACTCCAGCAACAGCTATGGCGATTGATTGGCTACTGGCCGGCTATAACGTCGAACTTGCTGGCAAAGAAATTGCCATTGTGGGAAATGGCCGTCTGGTCGGTGCGCCACTTGCTAAACTATGGAAAGCAGCCGGCTACAACGTAATTGTCTATGACAAACGTACGACCGATCTTCCTGGTTCGGTACGTTCGGCGGATGTAATCGTTACCGCAACTGGTGTGCCATCACTTATTAAGGCTGACATGGTCAAAAAAGGTGCAGTTATCGTTGATGCAGGAACGGCCGCCGAACATGGCAAAATCGTTGGCGATGTTGCAGCCGAAGTTCGCGAATTAGATGACGTTACGATTACTCCGACAAAAGGTGGCGTTGGTCCACTGACGGTTGCGGCATTATTTGATAATGTTATTCGTGCGGCTATGGCTGTAGCTGAAAAAAAAGGCCAGCAAGACTTATAAGTTAGGCGAGTGCCTCTTTAACACGCTGGACAACTTGACGAGGAGTCAGATCGGCTTTGACGATGTAGCTGTGAATACCGAGACTACGGATTTCTTTTGGTGCCTCTTCTTCACCAAGGTTAGTCAGGATGATAACAGGAATATCTTTACCCCAAGTATTTTTTCGAATGACAGCTAGTGCTTCCGCCCCGCCCATTTTAGGCATCTGTAGGTCCATCAAGATCATGTCAGGTCCATATGCCTCGACGAGCGCCACGCCGCGTTCGCCATCACTCGCCAACTGAACATCAAAGCCATCCGCCTCAAATTTCATGCGGTACATTTGACTGATCGTCGGGTCATCTTCAATAATGGCAATCTTGGTCATGCTTTGATGTTACAATGAATTTACAATGATTACCAGTGCGCGAGAACCTATCGGAGTGTCAGGTCTACTGCCCGAAAACGAAACCAAGCCTACAGAAGGCCATATCCGTGTACATCACACATCGCCCGGCGACTCAGATTTTACCTACTGGTTAGATCAACGACATAAATATATGCAAAAAATGGGATGGAATCTGGAGAGTGAATACGATCACTATGATGATGATCCGGCGACGAAAAGTATTTTGATTAGTGATGATAAAGATAAACTTATTGTCGGCATGAGGCTGACTCCTATCAATGGGTATCAAAGTAGTTTGAGCTGGGATATGTTAAAAACAGCGCCACACATGCAACAAGAAGTCGTGGATAGTGGTTCTCTCGACACCGAATCACCAGTATGGGATCTTACAAAGCTTATTCAAGGTGATACACGCTTTAGTCCAGAACTAAGTCAAGAAGCGATCGGTCGCTTATTTGGTGAAGGTCTGCAAGACAGTCGAGTTGCTGGACTTGACGAACCAACCTGGGTTTTTGCGATTACAAAACCGTTATTTCGGCTGCTATCTGCCAACGGAATGCACCTACGGGCGTTGAGTGAGGGTCGTATAAGTCCTGATGATAGAACTGAGTCTGTTTTTGGATATGTTCGCACAATTGAGGATCTTCGAAAAAGCGCTCGTAGCTCAATTGCACGTACGACTATAGGAGTTTTATCCGATGTTTAGCGCCGTTGGGTTAGCCGCAACCAGCCTTGCGATAATCGCTGCTGTTGCGGCTGCTACGATTGGTATACTTGTGTGGTTTGGGGATCGACGCAATCGATCACGAATTAGTTTTTTGTGGGTCGCGATTTTTATTGGGGTATGGATTGCAACCAACGTTTTATTTGCGAACAATGTTGGCATATTTGCATATCCTGTCGCACTGGTAAGTTATATGGCAGCAATGTTTACGGTAGTACAGCTTTTCGCATTTTGTTTGGTACTTGTTAGACAGCAGGGGTTAGAATCGGGCAGGTTGGCGGTCGTGGTGATTGGTTACATCATTGCAGTAATCTCTGCTTTACCTGGTGTTGTCGGCACTGGAGTAGAAAACCTGTCTGTTAAGACACACCCAGTAGTCCTTGCCTGCTATGGCATTGTTCTGTTGTTTTTTATTGTCGGCTCTTGTGTAACGTTGGCGAGAGGTTACCGTCGTTCAACAGGTGCACTTAAGCAACGTATTAAGATCGTCCTGATTGGCATTATCGTCGCAGGCATTATTGGTGTTTGTTGTAACTTAATATTACCGTTTATGAATGTCTACTCGCTAATACAACTTGGTCCTGCTGGTGCAGTTGCTTTGGTTATTGCTGTTGCCTATTCGATTGTTAAATATAGTTTATTTGATGTTCGTCTGGCGATTGTCCGTACGGTTGCTTATGTGCTATCGATTTTGTCATTAGCGATAATTTACGTGCTTACCATTTACATTTTATTTGGCACAATACTCGGTCAGCACTCGAATCTTTTCCAAGGATTACTTGGCAGTGTGCTGGCGTTTGGCCTAGGTTTCTTGTTTCCACGCGTTAAGCGATTCTTTGATCGAGTAACAAACGCTATTTTTTACAGAGATAACTACGACACCGGCGCATTCTTTCGTCGTATTAATGATAAACTAACGACAACCACCAATCTTCACCACCTGGTCGAAGATATTGCGCTTGAGATTGCCACAACCTTAAAGGCAGAGCAAGCCTACTTTTTCATTTATAACAAAAACGGCCACCACCTCTCGGCGGGTACTGGCCGCCACAAGGTTTTACCCGTTGCTGATATGAATGCAATTCGAGATAGTATAGGTAGCAGTGATAAGGCTATCGTAACTGATTTTCTCGCATCTAAAAATCCCCTCAAACGTGTGCTCGTGAGCCATAAGTTCGCTATAACGCTGCCGCTTATAAACCAAGGAGGACTCGTCGGGCTATTTTTTCTAGCTAATCCGTTGGCGTCTAAGTACACTATAAAAGACGTTCGCTTGCTTGAGTCGATTGCTGACGAACTTGTCATTGCGATTCAAAATGCTTTGTCGGTTCAGGAGATTCGCGAACTCAACTCTAGCCTGCAGCAGCGTGTTGATAATGCGACCAAGGAACTCCGTACGAGTAATTCTCAATTACAGCGTCTCGATAAAGCCAAGGATGACTTTATTAGCATGGCATCACACCAGCTTCGCACACCGCTGACGAGCGTCAAGGGATACATTAGTATGGTCCGAGAGGGCGATGTCGGTAAGATTACGAAGGAACAAGATCAAATGCTCGGTGAGGCGTTTGCAAGTAGTGAGCGTATGGTTCATCTGATCAATGATTTCTTGAACGTTTCGCGCTTGCAAACAGGAAAGTTCTTGGTTGATAAACGACCAGTCGATCTTGCGAAAGTTATCGAACAAGAACTTGATAGCCTGGTAACAAATGCCAAATCAAGGAACTTAGTATTCACCTACACACCGCCGAAAAACTTCCCGATACTTAATCTAGATGAAGACAAAATGCGTCAGGTTATTATGAACTTTTCA
>SCSZ01000015.1 GCA_004322265.1 Patescibacteria group bacterium | reverse complement strand
TTACCGTATCCAGCGTGAAGCGGTTCAATCACGAATGTAGCGTTTGTAGGGCTTGTCTCGTCAATGCTAGCGAGTGCGGGGTTGTGAATTACTTTTGTCATATTGGTAGCTCCTTTAATTATTAACGAGAGTAATACTCTACAATTAGCTGTTCGTTGATATCTGGTTCTGCCTCTGTACGTAGTGGCAACCCGGTTACTGAAATCGTCAGTTTCTTCTGATCGCTCTTCAACCAGCTGAGTGGTAGTTGGAACGTGTTTTTAACGACATCATCGATTTGACTGAAATAACCTGACTTAGCACTCTTTGGACGAATAGTGATTTCGTCGCCCGGTTTAAGTCGGATTGATGGAATATCAACACGACGGCCGTTCAACAGGAAGTGTCCATGCCCAACTAGTTGACGTGCGCCACGACGTGAAACAGCGAAACCTGCACGGTAAACTGCGTTATCAAGACGAAGTTCAAGAAGTTGTAGCAAGTTTTCACCGGCTAGCCCTTCGCGGCGAGTTGCCTCTACCATCAGGCGTGCAAATTGCTTTTCAAGAAGGCCGTATGTTCGGCGAACCTTTTGCTTTTCACGTAGTTGGGTGAGGTATAGGCTAGTTTTGCCCGGGCGGCCATTAGCGTGCATTCCAGGAATACCGGCTTTTTTAGCCATAATTTTGTGCGCTTTGGGGTGCAGTGCATAGCCCTCTCGGCGACTTTGTTTAACAATAGGTGAAGTATCTCGTGCCATAATTAAGCCCTTCGTGCCTTTCGTGGTCGTACACCGCCGTGTGGGACTGAGGTTACGTCGCGAATACTGTCAACGCTAATTTCAAAGCTGCCCATCGCACGAATTGCTGCATCACGTCCAAGGCCTACGCCCTTAACGAATACATCAACTGCGTTCATACCGTGGAGGCTCTTAGCGCTTTCAGCAGCTTTTTCAGCAGCAACTTGGGCAGCGTATGCTGTACCCTTCTTGCTACCGCGAAAACCTGTTGCGCCCGCACTTGATGAGGTTAGTACATTACCCTTTTTGTCAGTAAACGTAACGATAGTGTTATTAAATGTTGCCTGAATGTGTAGCTGTCCAGACGGAACAGATCGACGTTGCTTCTTACGAGTCGATGTGGATTTGCTTGATGATTTATCTTCTGCCATAAGTCTACTGCCTTTCTACGTCTTAGACGCTGCCTTCTTTTGTGTTCCACCCACTGCGACACCCTTACCCTTACGAGTTCGTGCATTTGTGCGGGTTCGTTGACCATGAACGGGAAGTCCTGCCTTGTGGCGAAGACCACGATATGCACCGACGTCTTTGAGGCGCTTGATGTTATTCGTAACGATTCGCTGGAGGTCGCCTTCGACCGTATAGTTAGCGTCGATGGTCTCACGGAGACGCTGTTCTTCGCTCTCTGTAAGGTCTTTGACGCGAGTCGTTGGCTCAACACCAGCAGCTGTCAAAATCTCGATGGCGTGATGAGGCCCAATACCGTAAATATAAGTTAAACCAACCTGAACTTGCTTTTCAGCTGGGATAGTAACACCTGCAATTCGAGCCATAATTAACCTTGCCTCTGCTTGTTCTTAGGTTTTTTCTTGTTGATGATACGAAGTACGCCCTTGCGACGGACCAGTTGATCATCTGGACTGATTTTTTTTACACTTGCGCGTACCTTCATAAGCCTCGTCAAACTCCCGTGAACTTTACATTTAATCTTTTAGGCGGAAGGTGATTCTGCCCTTACTAAGATCGTAAGGGGTCAACTCAACTTCTACCTTATCACCTGGCACAAGGCGGATGTAATGCTTACGCATTTTGCCCGAGATGTGAGCGATGATACTATGGCCATTCTCAAGTTCGACCTTAAACTGCGTATTAGGTAGTGATTCCACCACCTTACCTTGCAATTTAATTACTTCCTTTAGACTAGCCATAAGTTACAGTAGTAGATTATACACCATAGTTTGGTAAAGGTAAACACCTAATCTCAAGTAAAACATAACGCTCGTTTGTGTAACCCGCGTTATTTTCTAATAATTCTATTATATAGGACAAGTTGGTACTGTCAACGCTTAGTTTGCGCTGTCGTCGATAACTGAACGAAGCATAATTCGTCGGTCAAATGTCCCAAGTTTTGGTACCCATTTCCCATCAAATGTGATCAAGTTGAGCGCCTCTTTACCAGGAACTGCCGTTTTACCCATCATAGTCATGCCCGTGGCGTTCACCTCGTCAATTGACATACTTTGATTATCAACGACCTTATAGGTAAACGTGTTGCCATCACCTCTTTGTAGGATGATCTTGTCTCCACTTTTGAGCGTGCCGAGTTTTGCAAAAGCACCATTTTTAGTTATGCCTTGATTATGTCCATCGATAAGAATCACTCCGCCACTTCCTGGCGTACTGCTCTTGCTATACCATCCGGCATCGTTGATGTTATCTGGTGCCTGAAGCAAATTATTACTATTGAGGCTAACAGGATAAATTCGAGTGTTGCCAAGGCCTATTGATGGAATTGTAATGTAGCGAGGATGCGCGGCATCAACTGTATATGTCTTGACCTGTGCCGACGTTACGGTCGATTCGTCCACATGGCTGTCGGCGCTAACAAGCGGTACAGAAAGTGGCAAATCGCCTGTCGTATACCATCTATAACCAAACCAGCCAGCTGCAACAAGAATAAGTACGAGGACAATCAAAAATACCCATCTGCCAGTGTGCCGTTCTTTTACATATTCAATGTCGAGAGCCATAGACGTTGCTACTTGTAGTCATACCGGCACAAGTCGCGCACGTATGCTTTCAAATTATTATTTGTAGTCATCGTACGTTACCATCAATGCACGGCTGTTGATCTGACGCAAAGCTTCAAGTCCTACCGATACGACGATCAAGAGTCCTGTTCCACCAATTGATAGTTTGCTGTTAGATACACCCGCAACGTTGTATAGCAAATACTCTGCAGCAAATGGCATAACAGCGATTATACCCAGAACGAGTGAACCGAACAAAATCAAACGATTAACGGTTAGACTGAGGTATTCTTCGGTGCTTTTACCCGGGCGAACACCTTCAATAAAGCCACCTTGCTTTTGTAAGTTTTCAGAAATTTCGTTTGCGTTAAAGACAATGCCTGTATAGAAATAAGTGAACAGGATAACCAGAATAAAGTACGCAGTTGGATATATAAACGCCTCAAGTGTTGTGCCTGTGAACGCACCAGGGTTGGGTGCTTGGAACCACAGGATTAGATTACTCGCAAGGTCCGCGTAGGCGGGATTACCGGTGGCCTTTAGTACTTGTCCAATGAAAGCTGGCAGAGACAGGAAGGCAACTGCAAAGATCACAGGGATAACACCCGCAGCGATCAGTTTAACAGGAAGGATGCTTTTGATACCGCCGTAGCTGCTGTTACCTTGGACGCGCTTGGCGTAATTAACCGTAATGACACGCTGAGCTTCGTTCACTTTGACCAGAACGTATAGGACGATTAGCGACACCACTGCGATGGCCACCACCACCCAGAATGTTAGCGGGTCTACCGGAATCTTAAACCATCCAAAGACATTTAACGAACCCTTAGTCGTATCAAACAAAGACGATCCAAGCGTTGCAAGTGTTGAAGGTAGCTGGCTAATAATACCTGCAAAGATAATGAGACTGATTCCATTACCAATCCCCTGCTCAGTCATCAGCTCACCAAGCCACATCAACAAGATCGAGCCAGCTGTCATCGCCGTAACCGCAACGATCCACTCAATCGGCGTAGAGTCGAGTTGAATAGTCGTATTACCCTGTAAAACCGTCTGACGGAGGATATAAATAAAGGCAATCGATTGCACTACTGCAAGAGGTACGGCGACCATACGTGTCCACTGGTTGATCTTACGTCGGCCTGACTCACCATCTTTATGAAGTTCTTCGAGCTTCGGGATAGCCTTAGTCAGTAGCTGCGTAATAATTGATGCGGTAATGAACGGACTCAT
>SCSZ01000014.1 GCA_004322265.1 Patescibacteria group bacterium | reverse complement strand
GTCCTCGAGACGACGTAACTCAGCGAAGATCTTTGGTGAGTAACCACCCTCGGACGGAATCAGGCCGAGATTAGTTGATAGTTCGGTTAAGGCTTGGATGTGTCGATAGATGTTGTCCACAAAGAACAGAATGTCGCGTCCTTCGACGTCGCGGAAATATTCAGCTGCAGTCGCGGCAGCTGGGCCGACCATCGACCTAATGGCAGGCGTAGAGTCCATTTGTCCAAAGAACATGACTGTGTTTTTTAGCACACCCGTTTCTTTTAGTGTTTCGTACAGTTCGTTACCTTCACGAATACGCTCACCAACACCACAATAAATAGACAGACTCTTGGCGTTACGCGTAACGTTATTGATCATTTCCATCGTAAGGACAGTCTTACCGACACCAGCACCACCAACAATACCAATCTTACGACCTTTCACGAACGGGGTCAGGAAGTCGATAACCTTTAGTCCAGTTTCGAGCAGCTCGAGCTTTTGACTACCACGATAACTCTTGGTTCCAGACGGTTCACTGATCGGCAGGCGCTTGTCATTAATGGCAGGTCCTTCGTCGAGCGGCTCACCAAGTGCGCTAAAGACGCGGCCCATCGTGGCGGGTCCAACAGGAACTGATACTTTACCATGTGTCCTAGAAACAGACTGTCCACAACGAAGTACTTGGGCGTTTGTCAGGTTAATACAAACGACCGTATCAGCGCGAAAGAAACTAACTTCGAGGAAGACTTCAGGGTAACCCTCGACACTCAAGAGCTCTTTTTCCTCGGGACGTTCACCGGTGATTTCGACTTCGACCATCAGGCCACGAAGCGACTGGATTACACCGACTTTTTCATCCATAATTTTAGCCTTAGTCTTCATTAGTGTATTCCCTTGGCATGAGCCTTTTTCTTTTTAATGCTGATCATCACTTCGCGTAGGCGCCTGTCGCTTTCACTTCGTTTGGCACGGTGAAAATCCAGTTGATAGATGGTTAGCAGCTCGGTCGCACGTTTCTTGGCAACGGCCATCGAATTGAATCGACTGGCGGCCTGGGCCAGGTTTGATTCCAGAATCGCCTGACTAAGTGCGATTGTCATCATTGTCATTTCCATTCTATCGGCAATTTCATCAAGCGATGGTTCAAAGATCGTATCCTCGGCGGTCATAATTTCCTCACCACTGTCATCACTTTCACCGAGCGCTTTCATACGTGAGATCAGGTCGATGCTCTTGATTTCCTGGACGCCAAGTGAGACGTATTCCTCGTAGTAGACAATGATTTGAGAATAAGGCATAACAGCCTCAATTACGGGATCAACGTTGATGTATTTGTCGGTTTCGGGCACCTGGAAGAATCGTTCGTAGTGAATGCCGCGCTGTGTTAATTGATTGGCACCGTGGCTACCGAGGACAATAATGTCCGTTGTTTTAGGATCGTAATTTTGCATCATGGTTTCAATTAAGCGAAGGTCAATATCACCACTCAGGCCCGCCTCGGCTGAAATAATCACGTAGACTTTTCGCGCTTTGTCATCACCAAGTGCGCGGGTTGTGATGCGACTGGCTGGGTCAATACGAATTGACCGATAACGATTCCATAACAACCCAAAGAACTCGCCTGATAGCTCAACCTTATTCTTGACCTTTGCGACCTGAGTACTCGCAATACTCTCAAACACACCAGTTAAATCCTGGATCGTGCTAATCTGGACGGACTCTTTTTCAATGCTGCTTGCGCGACTCATTACTTCTTTTCCTCTTCTTCGGGTCCAGCCGTAACTGGTATAGTAACTTTCTCGGCTTTTGGCTTGATCGTGTGAGCTTTCAACAGATCCGCCTCGACGGCATCAAAATCTTTTTCATCCTTAATCTTTGAGGCGGATTTTAACGCTGCTTCTTTTAGGCCTGGCACGTCGATGTCAACGGTACCACCACCAAGTAGGATCGTCTCGAGAATCAGCTGTTGTTCAACCAGTGTTACAAGTATTTCTGGGGTTTGCTGAAGTGCGGCATAGATCTGTTTGCCGAGTGTTAGATCAACCTGAGCGTCTTTCGACAGGCTTGAGCCGAAGTGCGAAAATTCCTCGGCTTGCTTATATTTTGATAGCAACTTAAACAGTGTTCCCGACAAACGTTTTTGACGAACCGTTTGGGCTTGTCCACCGACACGCGAGACTGATAGACCAGCGTTGACGGCCGGGCGAATGCCTTGACGAAAGACATTGAGGTCCAGGATGATTTGCCCATCGGTAATGGACATGATACTGGTCGATAGGTAGGCCGTAATGTCATCGTTTGGCGTGAGTACAACAGGTAGTGAAGTTAAGGTCTTGCCATTTTTCAGGAGTTTACCCGCGCGCTCTAGCAAACTCGAGTGGGCGTAGAACATATCACCCGGGTATGAATCACGACCTGGGTCAACTTCCTGTAGGAGAGACAGTTGTCGGTAGGCTTCGGCGTGGCTCGTCAGGTCATCGTAGATAATAACAACATCTTCACCGCCGTACCATAATTCCTCGGCCATAGCGCAGGCTGCGTAGGGCGCCATATAGGACTGGGTGAGGGAGTCAAAAATATCGGCCAACACAACGATCGTGTGATCCATAGCACCAGACTCACGCAGGCCTGCCAGTAGTTGCTCGATGTCGACCTTACGTTTACCGATCAGGACATAGACAACGATGCGTTTTGTGCCTTTTTGGCTGGCGCTGAGTTGGGACAGAAACGTACTTTTACCGGATTTACTATCACCAAGGATTGCAATACGTTGACCAAGGACGACAGGAAAGAACATGTCGACGGCCGTAACTCCACTCGCCAACTGCTCATTAAGCATTGAGCGGGCCATAATGCCAGGTGCCGCGTTAAAAATACCAGATGTCTTAGTTGTTCGAAGGGCGCCTTTGCCGTCGAGGGGCTTACCCATTGGGCTAATCACACGACCAATCAGATTCTTGCCGACGGGTACACTGAGAATATCATTTTCGACGACCGCCAGAGTTCCTGGCACCATTTTCTCTGAGTCGAGGTTGAATAAAATGACTTTGTCGCCATATGCTTCACGAACCAGTCCGCGTTGCCCGTCCTCGAATAGTACCTGCGCACCAAGTCGTACACCCTCAAGACCTTTCACTTCAATGATGAAGCTATTAACCGCCACAACTTCACCAGTTAGGCCATCGGCCTCCACTAGTTTTTGAAAGGTTGCGTTATTAAACACGGCGAAGTACCTCTGCGAAGTTTTGACGTGATGCCAGGATTTGCCGACGGAATGACCAGTCAAATATGCGGCTACCGAGGTGAACGACCATGCCGCCAAGAATCGTCGCATTAAAGCCGAACGTTACCATAACATTCGGTGCGATATTTTTCCTGGACCAACTAATCAGCGTTTGTTTGATATCGTTGGTTACTGGTGCTGCTAGCGTGATCGATAGAGTTGGGGCGTTATTTCGATAGATATTGAGTGTATCGAGTAGCTCATCGAGACTGCGTGTGGTGATTGGCTGTAATTTTTCCCATTCTTGCAACAGTTTGGTTGCACTAGGTGAGAGGGCAATTGGTTTGGTCGTTCGTTTTTTGCTGACACGCTCGAGGATCGCGTTATGCGAAAACCATTTAATATATTCACGAATCTCTAATATCAAGCTCGTGAGGTCTTGAATTGATGCAACTTCGTCCGGTAGATTGAGTCTATTCTTCATCCGAAATACCCTTGATAAGTTCGGCTTTATGCTCCTCGAGGTTGGCAAGCATATACGGTATTTGTGCACCTAGGTCGACGTTATGTTGCAAGCTTTCTGTCAAAAATGAAGTTACTGCATCGGCTAGCTTGGTATCAAGTTGTGCAATCAGACGCTGTTTTTCAGCGGTAATATTTTCGTCCAGTTTGGTTTTTAAATCTGTTTGATGGTCCTTGATATCAGTTTGTGCTGTCGTAATGACCGTTTCGGCTTGGGTACGAAGAGCTTCAAGCATGGTGTGATAACGCTCAGTTTCACTCCTCACGACCTCATCGCCAAGCTTGGCCAATTCCTTGTTGAGACCTTCGGTCGTACCCTCGAGATCCTGTTGCAATTCGTGTGTTGATTTCTCGAGGACTGCTCGAAAATCTGCCTCAGCCTTGGCAAGCATTTGCTCTTTTACCTCCGGTGGAAGGTGAGTTGGTTGGACGGCCGGCTTTGCTGGCTTTTGCTGTGGGTGAAAATGTGCCCAAGCATGACGCACACCAATAGCCGAGAAAACGCCGATAATAAAGACGTTCACGAGCAAAAATATTTGTAAAAATGTAACCCCACCCATACCGTTAAAACCTCGTCAAAATGACATAAATTGCGATGACTGCAACTGCTAGAATCCCTAGCACTAGCGCAGATAGCTGTATAACATCTCGGTATACTGCTGACTGTGCCATAGGGTTGCGTCCTACAGAGATAATACTACTACGAATCATAGAGTAAATGATACTGATAACGATAATAACCGTAACAATAAATATCACGCCACTAATGATGATCGGTAGTGAATTAACCGTTTTGCCAGCCAGAGCATTCGCTAGGTTCTGGATGGCGGTTGGAATCAGTGTTTTGTCTGGCTGGGCGTAAAAGTATGTAACATTGACCACGATTGGCACTTCACCGAGCGTTACTTTTTGCTTTTTACCCTGATCATCAGTGTAGGTTTGGTTACTATTACTGTTGGCTGGGCTGTCCTGGGCGATGCCTACAACCTTGGCGTTATTGGTTGCCTTCATGCCCACGCCCTTGATCGGTGAGGCAGTGATTTGGTCGCCCTTTACGACGGGGCCATTGATATCAGAGACGAGCACTGAGGCGACACCATTTGTGGCAACTTGCACTTGATCGCTCGAGCCGTTGGATACGCTCAGTAGTGAACTATCGCTGTTGATAACGACACCAATCAGACTATTTACGTTACTCGATGAGGTTGCGACAACTTGATCAGACGTACCATCCTTTAGGCTTACGAGTGAACCGATTGATAGCTTGTCAGTTGTGGAGTAGCCCTGAGAAATTGTCGTATCGGCACTGACACTGGCCGGTACTAGTATCCCGACGCCAACAACAGCGACGACGAGCAACACGTTTCGCCTCAATCGTGCCCCTAGCGACCTAACTCTGTTTAGCATGCTACTCCTATTGATATCACTAATGGTATTAGTATAACAAAAAAGTGTATAGGCATAGGCACGTTACATTTTGTGTTAGAATAATGGGTACAAAGGACGGATAATTAAGGTGAAGAAATTACCTAAAACTAACGATGGTTTTACGATCCTAGAGCTTGTCATTGTGATGATTGCAGTCGTTATCTTGGTGGCTGTTGTATTCTATTTTTACGGATAGATATTCGTAAAAAACATACAACAATAATCAGTTGCATTATTGGATAATTTAGCTTATGATTACAGTAGTTAATGCGAGTAAAGTGGAGAGGGTTGTAGGGTGATCAACAGGTCAGTGATCCAAAAGCTTGGGGATAAAGAAATGGACCGCAAGGACTTCTTGAAATATAGCGGAATTGTTTTGATTAGCGTCATTGGTCTAAAAGGGCTAGTGGCGCTCATTAGCCAAGGAGACAAATCAACAATCGCTGTGCAACCTCAATCCAACTCACACGGCTTTGGCAGCGGAAAGTATGGAGCATAGGCGATGGCTATTGAGCAGAGGCTACCAGTTGTTAACAGCGATGATGGTGTTTGGGGTGATGACCTTAATGCATTCCTAGGCAAAGAACACTATAACGGTGACGCAACACTAACGCCCGGAACATCAACAAACGGCGGACATAAAACGGTTACTCTTCAGCCAGGCACTGCAACGGCCGGTACGGCACCGCTGAAATTTGCGACAGGAACACTTTTAGGTACTGCCGAGGCAGGTGCTGTTGAGTTTAATACTGACAAACTATACTACTCAACGACGACACCGACACGTATGACTGTTGCCGCCTACCCTACTGTAGGGGGAGCGACAGGGGATCTATACTACAGAAGTTCAACGGGTAGCTTAACTGTCTTACCTGTCGGATCTAATACCAACGTTCTCACACTCGCAAGTGGTGTCCCAACGTGGGCCGCGCCTGGTTCAGGACTGACTCAGCCACAAGTTATGGCAATTAGCTCGATGAGGATATAATAGGCGGAACGACATGATAATACTTAAAGCGACCTCAGAATCACTCCAGATCACGACGACAACAGCTGCAGGCTTGGACTTCTCAGTATCGTACGCTGATATTACGACGACTGCATTTACGCCATCGAGTAATGAAGGCAAGATTTCGTCTGCGACTACTACTTCTATTACGGCAGCACCAGCAGCTTCTACTCAGCGTCAAATAAAACTCATTACTATTTCTAATCGAGACGCTACGTTATCGGACGCGATTGTTATTCAAAAGTTAATCACTGCAACGAGCTATAATCTTACGCCAACAATTACGCTTTTACCGGGTGAAACAATTCAGTACATGGATGGCCAAGGCTGGACGTATTATTCTGCGACTGGGGCGGTAAAGGGTAATCAAACGGCTGCTGGCTCTAATACACAAGTTCAGTTCAATGATGCAGGTGCTGTCAATGGCGACACAGGTCTCATCTATGACAAGACAAATGATATTCTTGGACTAACAACCGCAGGGTCATCCCTTCAGCTGACAACGGGTGGTACTACTGATCCAACAGCCCCGGGTGCAAATACGCTCGGTATTTTTGCACGTTCAATAGCAAATCGTCTTATGACAGCACAAATTGATTCTAACAGTTCAACGAGCCTGCAGCCGCTACTTGCTCGTAACAAAATTGGCTATTGGAATCCTGCAGGTAACGCGACGACAGTCCCAGGGGTGTTTGGGATAACTGCTCTTACTGCAGCCGGTACAGCAACAAGTCGTACTGTTGCAACGACTTCACTTGCGACACGTATGCGTCGGATTGGGTATCCATCGACAACTACGGCAGGTACTTTTGCTGGCCTTCGCTTGTCGGTCGCGCAATTTTCGTGTGGTTCTGGTTCGCCTGACGGCTCTGGCTTTATGTTGATTGAAAGATGGGTTGAAAGTGACCCCGCTGCAGTTACGGGTAGACGCGCGTTTCACGGTATGACCGCAACGACGTCTGCATTTGCAAATGTTGAAGTAAATACGCTATTGAACCAGGTTGGTATTTGTCAGTTGTCAACTGACGCGACTCAGTGGTACTGGACTGGCGCAGGTTCGGTGGCACAGACGGCGACAGCTGTCGGTACGGCAATTGGTGCTCCTGGAGGAAACTCGACGACAGCATGGGAACTCGCGATTTTTGCACCTAACGTAACGGCTAATACATACTACGTTCAATTGACCAACATTACGACTGGTGTCGTTGCAACCAAAACTTTTACAGGTGCAGCTACGGTCATTCCTCAATCTACAATGTTATTAGCATGGAATGCTTGGGCGACTAATAATGCAACGGCGCTAGCGGTCGGTATTGATCTTTGCTCGCTCTATATAGAAACTGATACCTAGGATAATTAATGACGCTTAATATAGTCAGACACATGCCGGCAATGGTTCTCGTTTGTGTTATTGCGGTATTTTTATTTATACTAAATCCTCTAGAACGGGCAGGTGCAAGCTCAACTTTACAAAATGGATTAACAATTTCTCCCCTTCGAACAGAGTTAACCATTGCGCCAGGGACGGTCCAGACAGGACAATTAACAATCTATAACACAACTGCGAACGATATGGATGTTGCGATGAACGCTGAACTTTTTA
>SCSZ01000013.1 GCA_004322265.1 Patescibacteria group bacterium | reverse complement strand
CGTCGAGCGTCAATATCAAGGGCAAGGTCAAATAATTTCGTAACGTTTTGACCGGTAACACTACTGGTAAAAATCAGTGGCGCCCACGGTGTGAATTTGAACGTATTGGCAATCTTTGGTGCGAGATCATCACGCGTGTAGGCGTCCTTGCCTTCGACACTGTCCCATTTGCTAATGACAATAACCATTCCCTTGCCGGCTTCATCGATAATTCCAGCGAGGCGTTGATCAAGTTGTGTGTTCAGTTCATTGGCATCAAGAAGCAAGAAACAGACATCAGACTCTTCGATTGCTTGTAGTGTTCGTAGCACTGAGAATTTCTCGATACCAACCTCTTGTTTACCAGGTTTACGCATACCAGCAGTGTCGAGGAACTCGATATCGCGAGCGCCGTAACGGATAGAAATACGGTTTACGTCTCGGGTTGTACCGGCGATATTGGCAACGATTGCCTGCTGTTTACCAGCTAACGTGTTGAACAAGTAACTTTTACCAACATTTGGACGTCCAATTAGCGAAACACGCAGAATATCGTCAGGCACTTCTTCACTTTTGGCTGGGATTAGTTCAACTATTTTGTCCAAAACTTCCTCGATACCTGTGCTGTGTTCGGCGCTGGTACGCAAAATATCCTTGATACCTAATCGTTTGAATTCGTCAGATTTGAGGCTTTCTTTCAGATCTGATTTATTAACTAGTAACATGACAGGTTTTTTGCTGCGAAGTGCTTTCTTGGCGACGGTACGGTCCTGATCGCTGGCATATTGAGTACTGTCAGCGACAACCAGAATGACGTCAGCTGCCTCTGCCGCCTCTGTTATTTGCTCTTGGATAGAGGCTTCGAACTCGTCGGCCGCGTCCTTTAAACCAGCAGTATCGACGACCCAGAACTGGTGGTGCTTGTATTCGACACGTCCAAGGACGTTATCACGAGTGGTCCCTGCCTCACGGGCGACAATTGCCTGCTGTGAACGAACCAAACGGTTAAAAAGCGAACTCTTGCCGACGTTCGCTTGACCAATAATCGCAACCGTTGGGAGTTTTGAAGCCATAACTGAGGGTAATTATAACAGAGGTAATACAATTTTGCGAGCATAAGCACTAACCTTACCTGGCACTTGATAAATATTCCTTTTTATATTATTGTATCTCATAAGCTTTTCCCATTGTTGCAACAAGGAATGAGGTTAGCATGACAGTTGTTCGGCTTCGTGCTGATGACGTTCTCTACCGTCCCGTTAGTGAAGTTACGGTCGAGGAAGTTCAAGCACAAGAGATTAACCGTCTACACGTCGGCACCGAACTCGGCTACGAGTTCGAGATGTATGTCGGCAAGGACGGTGTCTTCGCCGCAAAAAGTCTACGGAATGCGCCTGATGAAGGCTCGTTCCCCGAAGGGCAGGTCTGGGTCGCAACGACTCAAAAACTGCTCTCAGTGGGCTTCATGATGACTCTCGACCAGGCGGACCCGTTTCTAAGGGTTACTCGCTTTGTCGTTGCATACATTGAGGTCCCCTACCAGGGAGAATAAGCTAGCCGCCTCACCATGAGGTGTCCGACGAGTCTCTCTAGAGAACGCCGCACACCTGATGGTAGGCGGCGTTTTCTTTGGATGTTACGGTTGTACGATAATAAATTCACCGGGCTTTATATCACCTAGTGCATAGTTACCAAAGTTTGTTCTATGTAGCTTTTTGACTGTATAACCAAGTGCACCGAAGGTTCGACGGATCTGTCGGTTACGACCCTCTTTCATGGTTACAATCCAGCTTTTTCTATCCGTTTCATTCATGCGTTCGAGCTGCAAGACACTGTTACCGTCCTCTAATGCGATACCATGATCGTTGATCATCTGCTGGTGCAGAGGCGACAACTCACTTTCGAGGCGCACGTTATAAATCTTAGTCTTGGCAAATTTGGGATGTGTCATGTTAAAGGCGAAGTTACCGTCATTAGTGAGTAGAATAATGCCACTACTATCGCGGTCTAGACGCCCCACGGGCTTTAGATGGTGATACTCAGGTGGAATAAGCTCGTAAATCGTCGGATTATCACCCTGTTGCCTGCGAGAACAGACGTAACCAACAGGCTTATTAAATGCCAAGTATTGATATGCTGTATCGGCTGCTAGCGGCTTACCTTTAACAGATATAGAATCACCCGTCGTAAAGCGCGCGCCGAGTGTCGCGACTGTGCCGTTAATGGTAACACTGCCCTCACCTATCAAATTGTCAGCCTCACGACGAGAAACACCAAGCTGCAACGCGAGGTGTTTATTGAGCCGTTCAAGGGGTTGATCGGTGGAATCCATTGTCATTAGTATAACAGATGTGGGTCTATATTAGACCTGGGGTGTCGGAGGAGTCTGTGGTGTGAGTGGATCTGGTGCTGGAGGTGGTGGCGGAGGTGCAACAGGGGCTGACGCTGCACCACTAAGTTCTTGGCTCATGAGACTTGCCATATCAAGTGGTGCTGGTTGGTCGTTTAACGGATGGATGACACGATCACCGAGTGCGCCTGGGCGGTTTGATGAGAATGGCGCAGTTGGCTGTGGCAAGACGTTTGGCGGAGACTGGAATGGACTAGGCGTTGCTGGTGCAGGAGTCGAAGCCGGTTCAGGTGGAGTATTGATAATTGGCGCTACTGATGGTGTCGGTGCAGTTGAAGGAGTTGGCATCGCAGGTTCTGGAGTGGTTGGTGCAGGCGTGGCTGCTGGCATTGGAGCGGGGGTACTTGCAGCAGCAGTGGGCGTAGGTGTAGCAGCAGGTTCAGATGGCGCTGGACTAGCAACAGCAGACGGCGCGATTGGTCCGCCGAATACCTGGGTGGCAGTCTTTGGTGTTGCGACACCGTCCCCTAGTACATCGTGAACGGTGCGGACAACGTCTTCAATTCCTACTTGTGATTTAACGAGGTATCGATCAGCACCAAGGGCTTCACCACGGGCACGTTGATCATCGCTTGATAGGGCTGTCATCATAATGACTTTTACGTCCTTGGTCTCGGTGGTACTACGCAAAATATCGAGCATGTCAAAACCGCTAATCTTTGGCATCATAACATCGCTCACAATGAGGGTTGGGCGCTCTTTAATAGCCATTGCAAGGGCTTCTTCGCCATCTCCTGCAGAGATAATTTCATAGCCTTCAGCAATCAAGCGGACGCCGTAGATTTCGCGTAGGCTCTTATCGTCTTCGACCAGTAGAATTTTCGTCATAACTTTATCCTTATTGTACCCGAGGGGTTAAAAAAATACTATACTTCTTATGTTTGTGGTGGCTCTGCACGTTCTCTCACGGGAATAGAAACGCTTGCAGGTCGTGGAGCTGATGTCTCGGCTGCAGGTTCAGCTGCTGGTGCAGATTCGGCGGCGACAGGAGTTGCAGTGGCTGGTTCAGGACTAGCAGTGCCTTCACTTTCGGCCTGTTCCTTGGCCATAGCCCGCAGCTTGGCGACATGCGCGGCGATCTGTTCGCGCGTCAGGCTTTCGCCACGTGGCACAGTAGTCGCGGCCTGGACAGCTGGTGCGCTCGTATCACCTGCTGCTCTTGGTGGATCAACCGGAATTGGTGCATTAGGATCAAATGTAGCGGCTTGGCTTGGGTGCGCTGCTTCTGCTGCGGCTTCACGCTCGGCTTGTTGGGCTTGTTCGTTACTAAGTGCGGCTGCTTCCTGCGAGTCAATACGTGGAATTTCCAGGTAAAAGGTACTACCCTTTTTGTATTCACTCTCAGCCCAGATGCGACCACCCATTGCCTCGGCTAGGCGTCGACATAGGTAGAGTCCCAGGCCGGTGCCACCAATTTGGTTTGTTTCGACATTATCAACTCGATAAAACTTCTGAAATAAGTGCGGCATATCCTCAGCAGGGATACCTATACCACTGTCCTTGACGCTAACGATGATCTTGTCATCGGTGCCTGTAACGTCTACTATCACCTCGCCCTTTGGCGTATATTTGATGGCATTTTCGGTTAAGTTGTTAACAACTTCACGCAGGTGGTCATTATCTATATTGGCGTTATATACAGGGGTAACATGCTTGGTACCATCATCAGGCAGGGGTTTATATGTCAGCCTGAGGCCCTTGTCTGTCGCTTTTTGCTGAAGACCTTGCAACACGTCGTGGGTAAACGGAATGACGTCGAGGACTTTTGGAATATTCATCAGACGTCCGTCCTCCGCTTTAGATACGTCTAGGAGGTCCTGAAAGAGGCGTCCAAGGTGTTGCGTGGATTCATGCGCTTTCATGATAAAATCGCGGGCTTTGTCGTCGATTTGGGCGACATTTGGATTAAGCGCCAGACCGAGGAAGCCTTCGATTGAGGCAACTGGCGTACGCATTTCATGGCTGGCGGTACTAATAAATTCGGCCTGTTCGCGCTCCTCGGCTTTTTCCTTGGTAATATCACGAAAAACGATAATTGCACCTGACCCTGCCTCGCCTGTTGGCGAAATCACCAGGGAACCCATGATTTTCTTGCCATTATGCGTAACGATCATGACGTCGTCGTTTCGAACTTGTTGGTTGGTATTTAACACTTCTTGGACTGGATCTTTGGTTGGGTCGAGCGGCTCGTTCTTGAGGTTAGTTAGTTGGAGTACGGATTTGTAATTGAGCGCTAATGAATCCTGCTTACCCCAACCGAGAATTCGTTGAGCTGCAGGGTTAATCAGCTGAATAATACCTTGGCCATCGATCGCCATAACACCATCACCGATGGCGTTAATAACGACTTCTGATTGTGAAGCAACCTGGGACAATTCGGTTGCGAGCTCCTTGTAGGCTTTGTCGCCGCCCTCACCTTCGCTCTTGCCTTTGTTGTGCCAGATAATGAAGCTTGCGATCAGTGGTAGTAGTCCAGCAAAGCTCACAAGCACAATTAGTTCAACGCCAAATCGACCGTTTAGATATTCGATTGCGATAAAGACAAAAATACCGATTAGGTTTGGCAATAACCCCCAGACACCAAAGACACCTGCAAACACAGTTACGAGCATCCAGAGTGCGATAAATGGTGAGGTTGTGCCACCTGTGCTGACAATCAGCGCTGCGGCCGTTGCAGTTAGCAGCAGATAGATTAATAGTGCTGCTTGCATCGTCATTTTCTTGGGTAGCCACAGATACGTTATGACGCTGACGATAGCCGTTAGACTGGCGATGATCAGGACTGGAACGTTAACGAGAATCGCTTGGGATAAAGGCTTGCTAGAAAAGTACGGAACAAAATATAACAAAATAACGCCAGCCGACACCAATAGAGTCGCCTCACAGATACGGCGATGCCAAAAACGAGTTAACGCGACTGGTTGAATAGTGCCCCCTATTTCTTCGACGGTTGCTTAGAGGTTATTATGACGATTATGGTTTGTTTTTACAATACATGCGGGATATACTGAAGTCAGTCATGCAACTATCTCAGATTCATTACAAAGATATTAACGGCAAAGAATCTCGTTGGCATATCGTTCTGGCGATTTTTGTAGCGATTGGACTCGGCCTACTACTTAGTAATCAACTGACATTCAATTCTAAATATGCGATTGCTGGCCTCGAGCTGCTACTCATTATATTGTTGATCTTTGTTCCATTCAGTGCGGCCGCTAAGCGTTTCTTTGCAATTGTTCTACTCGCAATTATCTCTATTGTTAATCTCATTTCGCTCGGACTGGTTATTGCGGCGTTGTTCGGTGGTCTCAAGGTTGATGGCCACGAATTACTAATCTCGAGCGTGGCGATTTATCTAACCAATATTATTGTGTTTGGCCTCTGGTACTGGGAGCTGGATAACACACGCGAAGCTGTGCCAGATTTCCTCTTTCCTCAACAATCGAATATTAAGGTTGATCCACATTGGAAGCCGACTTTCTTTGACTATCTCTACGTTTCAGTTACAAACGCAACGGCCTTTAGTCCAACTGATACGTTGCCACTCACCCATCGTGGCAAGTTGCTAATGGGCGCACAATCTGTCGTTTCACTCGTTACCGTTGCACTTGTTGTAGCGCGCGCTGTTAACATTTTAAGTTAAATCTAGGAGGACATCATGTTCAAAGATAATTACGCATTTAGCGGTTTTTCGGTAGACGATCTAAGCGTCGCCAAGAAGTTTTATGGTGAGACGTTAGGACTCGAAGTAACCGAAGAAAATGGTATGCTTACGCTTCACATTAATGGTAGCGGCACAATACTTGTCTATGAAAAAGAAGGACACGAACCCGCCACATTCACGATACTTAACTTTCCTGTCGAAAACATCGACGATGTCGCAGACAAACTAATTGCTGCAGGAGTTACATTTGAAGTGTATGACGGCATGCACCAGGACGATAAAGGTATCGCCCGCGGCAAGGCTGCCAATATGGGTCCAGACATTGCGTGGTTCAAAGACCCTGCCGGAAACATACTTTCGATCTTATCAAACTAAATAGTAAATGATGTTTTAGCACTATCCAGTCGGCTAGTAAAAAATCTTAATCAGTTCTCGAAAACTGGGCGTGAATGTGTCGGGGGTTTTGGCGATTTCAGTCTTTAGCTCGGCGATATCATACCATTTCGTTTCTGATACTTCGTCAGGGTCAAGATCGAGCTTAATTTTACTGTCAACGGTACCTTCGTAGACATGGATGAATTGTCGGATGTGCTCATCGTCTGTATCAATGACAATCTTGGTCTCTCCGATCAGTTTAAGATCTGTCGTAACGCCGATTTCTTCCTTCATTTCGCGATGGGCGGCGTAGTCCCACGCTTCGCCTTCATCGACGTGTCCACTAGCTGCCGAGGTCCATCGATCTGGAAATGCAGCTTTTTTGAGACTTCTGCGTTGTAATAACATACGTCCGTTCTCGTCGAGTAGCACAATACGAACATTGCGGACGTATATGCCCTTTGCCCATGCTTCTTTGCGATCCCCCGCACCAATCGGTTGGTCATTCTCGTCTACGAAAATTACTCGTTCTGCCATAGATTAACTATACCACCTCTCACTGCTATACTAAGAGGATGAATAAATCCGAAAAACTCGAAGGCACAAAACTAGACAACTTTACTCCACTTGGTAAAGACAAGGTCGCGGAGCTACAAATTATTGATACTGTTATTGGCGATGGTACAGAGGTCCCTGTTGGCGCGACGATTACAGCCCACTATACTGGTGCGCTGGTTGCTGACGGCACTATTTTTCAAAGTAGTCATGACTTTGGCGAGGCGATTACATTTGGACTTAATCAAGTAATCGCAGGCTGGACTAATGGTGTTCCTGGTATGAAAGTTGGCGGCACTCGTCGGCTAGTTATTCCCGCTGCCCTCGCCTATGGCTCAGCACGCGCTGCGGCCAACATCCCACCGAATAGTGATTTGGTGTTTGATATCGAGTTAGTTGCTGTTAAATAACGAGTTTAGAAATCCGCGATTACGATCTTATGCATTTCAAGTAATTTTGGAAACGCGTTTGGTTTTTTCATTAGATCTGCCATGTCTTTTGGCACGATTTGCCAGCTGAGACCATACTTGTCTTTGCACCATCCACATTGTTCAGCCTCTGGGACGGCAGAGAGTTTGGACCAGTAATAGTCGATTTCCTCTTGGTCCTTGCAGTTAACGACGAATGAAACTGCCTCTGTGAATTTGAATTCTGGGCCTGCGTTTATAGCACCAAACTCGTTACCGTTCAGCACAAATTCAATACTCAGTACTTCGCCGGCGAGTCTCTTCTGAAAATCTAGTAGCCCTTCGTGAGGATAGTACGCTGTATCGAGGATTTTACTGTTTGGGAATACATCAATGTAAAAGTCCACTGCTTCCTTGGCGTTTCCATCAAACCACAAATTAGGTACGATTTTTTGAGCCATACTGTCCTCCTTATTACCTCCTCATTGTATTACGTATAATAGCAAAGTTCTAGGCAGCTCCGAGCGGACGAATTTCGAACTTTTAGTACGAAAGAATTTTTACATCTGTCATAGACCCTACGTTTTTATCAGCTTCAGCAAGCTTCTTAGCTTCGAGCAAGACTGTCTTGACTTCTTCCATGCTCATATCTGCACGGTAATTTTCATTAAAATACCTATTAGCATACGGCATACCACTTCCTGTGAGAGCCGAGGACATACTTCCATATTTGAAAATGCCTGGGTCTGATAATGCATAAATTTCGTATTTTTCTTTACCTTTACCCACAAGAATCATCTCACCAGATGCAACAGTATTTATAAATCGCGCATTTAAGGAATCAATTTGTGCTTGAGACATAATTTTGGGTCCTCGTTTTAGGTAGTCTTCCATATCCGTAAAACCTAAAAAACCAGGCATTCTTGACCATTGAAAACGGGAAAAATGTTTATGATAAATTCTTTCAATAATCGTTCTTACTTTAGGAAAGTCATCATTGTCTTTGACTGCTTCATGTATATCTTTTAGTATTTCACCCCACATTTCCATGTCGCCGCTCGTAGCTACCGTAACCTGGTTATTTAGCTTGTATATTTTTGTAATATCATCACGTTCAATGAGTACCTCTTCTTTATCAAGAGGATGACTTCCAGTGCGAAGTTTGTCTCCTACGATGACTGCGCCTTTTCCGTTTTCATATAACCCAGCAATTATTATTGTCATATTCACAATATAGCAATTATTGCTCGGACATTATAGATTAAATATCTTATCTTTCTTTTTCTTACTTACTTTTCTACTATTTTCAACTTCTCTTTTGACTTTTTTTATCTCCTTTTTTACTTCTTTATTATTTGTATCTTTGCCGCCTACAAGTTTTTGTTTAATCTTCAATGTCCATCCCCGATCATTTCTAATATGTACGCGAATTTTTGCCAGGACTTCAATAAGATTTACCATCACATCATCCTCGAGAGATACCTTAAGTATTTTGAGGTTATTTGCAATACCTTCTGCATTTAAGGGGTATGTTGCATGATCAATATTATGACTAATGAATGCTTCCTCAATCTTTCTATATGCCCTTGTAAAGCTCGCATGTCATCATTAGCTCGACGTAGATCATAGTTATAGGAATATAGATCATTAATCAACTTGAGGTTATGTAAATCAAATATTATTGTCTTATCGTATGCTACCTCGTTTAATCACTCCAATATAAAGCGCCTCTCTCAAGAGCATCAATAAAAGGAGATAGTTGGTAGATGTTATCGTGAATTACTCCACCCTGATCTTGGAGTTGCGACTCTAGTCTAACCAGGGCATCATAGTGCTTTTTCTTCCTTTCGAATACTTTTCCGATCCAGTCTCTTATCAGGACTAGTCCAAATGCTATGAGAGCTCCTAAAATTGCTGCGTATATTTGGGTATCCATGGTTAGTCAATAGTCTCGTGCATGGCCTTAAGCTTTTATATAGTTAATTACTTCATTAAGGAAATCAGTCAAGGCCTTATATGTAGAGTTAGATCTTGATCGATATATGGCTAAGATTACTTCTGGTCTTGTGTCATGAGGCTTTCCCGTCCAGTCCTCCAACCCTCCATATGGGACAATAAATAGCCCATACTGCTTAACGGAATTGATTAAATTTATTATTTGGTTTTTCTCACTTGTAGTAAGTCCAGGGCAGTTTAAGCCTTTGGTATTGCTAGCTCGTCCTTTCAAAAAGTTCCATATTGCATCTAGGGTAGTTTCGATTCCGTGAATTTGAGATGTTGCAACACCTTTATTTTGAAGTATTTCAATTACGTGTTTACGACTAGTGCTTTTGTCATTCTCAGGAAAAATAATATCAAAGTCAGCAATAACCGCATTTTTAATTTTTAGAGATTCATAAAAGGGTATTGGAACTGATAGACTTCCCTTCCCGTACATAGAAACAACCTGAATTGCTTGGTCGTCAGACATGTGTTTTTCGCTAAAAGCATTAGAATAGACATACTTGTCTTTTATACCCTCTACGATCACTACGCCATCTTGAAAAGCACCTTGTAAAATATCTGAGCTATAAGCTTTACCAATTGTACTAGCAGAAACATAGCTGAGTTCATGATTCGAGTTAATCCTTAAAACAGTGGCATTTTTACTACTGTATACAAGCCCTCTCAACATTTCCGCATCGTGTGTTACTAATAAAATCTGCTTGGTTCGAGCGGAGTAAGTAGAGATTATTTTACCTAAACTATATTTTGTCGCTGGGTATAAATGAAGTTCAGGTTCATCAAGAAAGTTAATCTTTTTAGTCTTATTTTCAAGAGCATACAGTAGTTCTGACGCAGCCTTGACGCCATGTCCCTCCTGTGAGATGTCTAGTATATGGTTTGCATCTTTCCAGTCAGTATAATATTTTTTGCTTTTAAGAAAGCCTTCTGTGCTAAATGATCCCTTCTTTGCGCCTTTAAGACCTGCAGGTCCAATATCTAAGACATAGCTCGGATAATTATTCGACTCAACAAAAAACTGCTTATTAAATAGAGTTCTCATAGACCGATTTAAAGTCGTTAAAACACTTTTGTTAATTGCTAGATAAGGAGCAACTTTCAACTGAGACGAATATCTATAGTTTATAGATCCCGAACCATTTCCACTAATCCACAATCTATTCTCAATAGTTCCATGGTAGGCTTGTTGACTTTTAAAGGCTACTCCGAATCTTATGTGCAAATCATCAAGACTAATCGGCCTAGTGAAAGCATTTTCTAAATTATGTTTATCCGTATCATCGAACCAGTTTCCTTTTGTTTCATGGCTTAGATTGCCTACAATTGAGTAAGAACCATTACTACCGTTCATCATAGGTGCATCTGTTATTTTTTTTAAATCATTATTCCATTTTCTCCACTCTGCCTCCGTAGTATCAAGAAAATTACCACTCAATAAGTTTTGCCAATTTTGTGAACCATTTGATACTGATGATGTCGGAGTAGAGTGAATATACTGATATTGTAATTCTGTTAAGAAAGTTGTTTTTCCTGAACCGTTTGGGCCAACGATTATTACGAGATTTGATAATGGAACCGTAACTCCATTACTGCTTAGTTCTCTAATCTTCAT
>SCSZ01000037.1 GCA_004322265.1 Patescibacteria group bacterium | reverse complement strand
CTTAATTTGGGGAAAGATTTGGGGGGGAAAGATTTGGGGGAAAGATTTGGGGCAGTATACTTGGGGAAAGGAAAGATTTGGTGAAGATTTGGGGCAGTATACTTAATTATGCGATAGATTTGGGGCAGCCGTGTAGGGTGGGCACTGCCCACCAATAACCGTGTTGAACACTAAAAGCGTTGACAGCCGGGTAGGTTGGGAGGAGCGGGGGTCAGTGCGGTAGAAGGGGTCAGGTCTTGCGTTTTGCCTTTTTTGTGATATTGTAGCGACATGACACGACCTTTGGGGGTGAGATTTGGGGCAGCAACCGTGTTTTTTTTAGGATGCGTTGCATTCTCTCCGTTGACGGCAGTGATAAAAAATGACTAAAGGTGCATCCAAAGTTTCCCTTCGCAGGTTCACCGCCGTGAAAGGCGGACAACATATTGAATTGTTGACCGAATAGTTTCTCAAGGCTAGGATACATTGCCGCTGTTTTGCTTTTACATAAGTCAACCTTTCACTATTTCCCGATTCCAGCGAGCCGAGCGACCTATCTTCAAGTTTCCTTGGACAAAGCCCAAAAAAAATGTGAAGTTGCCAGCATACTTAGGTCTCCATAGCTCTATGCTGTAGCTACGCCTCGGCACGAGTGCCGCCTATACCCGGTTAATGAATTTCTCGGGCATGCAGCCGCACAGACTGCTTATTCTATCAGCACATTTGCGGGGTAATTGAGCGGTATAAATGGAATAAGGCGCGTTTTTATGGGCAGGAGAATTTGGAGATGGCTCGAAATATCGATTTAAAACTGACTGTTTTCGGAGCAGCTCTCGCAGGCGCCCTGCTCATTGCCTTCAACTTCCGCTGGGCAGGATGGCTGCTGCCCATTGACGACTCCTACATAACGCTCCAGAACGCCCTGACTATCGATGGGAGCTTCGTATCGCCATTTAGTGGTTCGTCACCCTTCAATGGCGCAACCAGCCCGGTTCACCTGCTTCTGGTGGCGGGGCTTGCTAAAATATTCGATGCCGCCCTCGCGATCAGCCTCGCATCTTTTTTTGGGGCAGTTCTCTTCGCGGCGGCCATTGCGGCCCTTGCATCGAGGGGTTCCCTTTCGGGGTGGAGGGCCTACGCTTTTATAGTAATCGCCCTTTGCGCCGGGCTGACTTCATATCAACTGACGAACGGTCTCGAAACCTCTCTCGCGCTCGCGGGTTTTTCCTGGGCTATCTATCTGTGGACCGGTGAAGGCTGGAAACACAAGGTCGCGCTTCCCATTCTTCTCGGGACTCTTCCCTTCGTTCGCCCGGAACTGGCGGTCCTGCCGGTGCTGGTGTTCGCAAGCCTATGCTGGCAGGCGATTATCTCCAGGGAGCGCTCCTTTTCGGACGCGCTGAAATTTCTCGCCCTGACAGCGCTGGCCGCGCTTCCCTGGCTGGCGCTTCTGTTTTTCAACACCGGCAGTATTATCCCCGATTCCATCAATACCAAAAAATATTTCTTCTCCGAAGGGTGCCTTCCGGCGCTGATAAAGCTTAAGGGGATTAAAAGGGCGCTTTTGAACTTTCTTCCGCCTCTCGGCCTTCTTCTGCTAACCATCCCCTGGCTGCTTAGAAGCCTGCAGGGAAGAGTGCTTGCGCTATTCTGCGCAGCTTTTTTGGCCGCTTATTTCGTTTCCTTCCCGGGCGCGCTCATTCACTACGACGGCAGATACCTTTACCTCCTCTTGCCGGTCTTCCTTTTCGGCCTCTGCGAATTTCTCCGGCCGGGAAGCCGGGCGCCAAAACTGGCGGGGGACGTCCTGCTGGTGCTGCTGACGCTGCAGATCGCTTTCCTGAATCTGCCGAAATCCTTGTCTCTTTCGGCGGAACGGCGCGGTTTCACGGCGGAAAAACTCTTTCCGCTCGGGGAGTGGATAAACGCAAACGTCCCGCCCGGCGAAAAGGTTCTGATTCACGATTCGGGGTATCTTGGCTACGTATCAAAACGTGAACTCGTGGACCTTGTCGGTCTCAAGACTGTTTCGTCGGCTAGAGTTCATGAAGAAAAGACCTGGGGGACCTGCGGAGCGGGAAGGATGGACGCCATAGCCGAGATAACGGCTAGGCAAAGGCCCGGATATGCGGTAGTGTTCCAGGATTGGGAGAAAATATTCCGGATTTCAGCCGGGATTACCAAAGCGGGAGGCTTGCTGGAACCTCTATACTCTCAACCGGGGGGCTACACCGTCTACAAGCTGAACCTGGTCGGCGGGGATAAGCGATAGGCAAGCAGTCACAAAGGCAGAACTTACTTAGTCGGGTAACAGTGATTTTTAACTACATAAATCTCAGATGAAATGGGAACAGTGATATTCCCTGAAAAATGCGGACATGCCGTATTCGATGCCGTCTCTCGTAAGCGCAAAGCCGATAAAATACTCGGCATACTAAATAACCGTGGCGGAATTGAAGGCAGAAAGGTTCTGGAAATCGGGACTGGTTCCGGCTACATGTCTGCGCATTTCGCAAAAGCCGCAGGGCAGAGTGGATCGCTTTCCAGCGTCGATGTGGTCGATCAGCGGGAGGTAAAGGAAGGGTATGCTTTCCAGTTAGTAGACGGAGTAAAATTACCCTTTGAAAATGAGACTTTTGACGTTGTCATATCCAACCACGTCATCGAACACGTCGGGGAAAGAAATGAGCAATCCCTACACCTCGGAGAAATTTTCAGAGTGCTTATAAAAGGCGGTTTTGCCTATCTCGCTACTCCAAACCGCTATAAACCGATAGAACCCCATTACAACTTACCGTTCCTCGGAATTATGCCGGTTAAGATAGCCGGATTCGCAGTCTCGACTTTCGGCAAAGGGAATGGATTTGAGATACGGTCTTTCGGGCCAATTTCTCTTAACCGCATGGCTGCGGGAGCCGGTTTCAGCGTGGAATCGGCAGTCCTGGAAATGGTTGCGCTTTCTCTGAACGACTCTGCATTGAAATTTCTTTCGCCTATTGCCGAAGCGCTGCCGGGTGTTTTTTTTAGAGCACTCATTCCGATTTGCCCTTCATTCGTCATTGTGCTTAAGAAGCCGGCTTAAAGTTTCGTGAGATGAAATTAAAGCCTGGAATATTAATATTATTCATTTCTTGAGATTTGGATATATTTCTTCCGCCGCTAACAAAATTCTTTTTCGCACAGCGTACCGGCGTCATTATAATACCACTCTGGGAGACAAGGATTGACAGTTTTTAATTTTATCAACTCAACAGGAGCTTATCTCCCGAAACAATTCGGTGGTTAGTATGATAATTTTCAAGTTAATACATCATCGACTAAAACATGGTAATGATGATGAATTTTATCGCATGCAGGCTAGAGATGCCATAAAATGGATGAGAAAACATGGTGTTGATTTTAGAGAAGGGCTCTTGGTACTAGACCTTGGATGCGGGCACGGGATTTTTGGAAACGAACTGGGCAATATCGGGTGCGAAGTTGTTATGGCCGATGTAAATAATTGGCTTTGTCCCGATGCTTTGGCTTACCGTTTTATAGAGGTCGACGTTAATGTCGATGACCTCTCCAAACTCGGTCAATTTGATCTCGTAATATGCTCAAACATGTTTGAGCATATTGAAAATACTGATAAATTTCTAGGAAATATCAAAAATATTATTAAACCGGGAGGAATGATTTATTTTAGTTGGACAAACTGGCTGTCACCTTTTGGCGGCCACGAGATATCACCTTTTCATTATCTAGGACCAAAATTAGGTACAATAGTTCGTGATAAGATGTTTTCTAAAAAGCGTCTCCATACCCCATATTTAAATCTTTTTCCAACATATATAGGGACAACGCTTAAGGACATCTTGACTGTAAGCGGCCTTGAGACAATCAAGACCTCGCCAAGGTATTACAGCGAGTTGTCTTTTATAACGCGCCTGCCTTTTATCAGGGAATTTCTAACGTGGAACTGTGCAGTACTTGCAAGGAGACCCTCTGCTTGATCTCCAAGAGAACACAATTAAAAGATTGATCTCAGACTGGAGGCGGACGAGTATTCGTCCATTGCCCTTCCAATTTCTTTTATCACCATCTCGGGTGTAACCGATGCAAGGCACCGCATCGGTTCTTTCTCACGACACCGCAGCTTCCTTGTAGAAAGCAGGTAACCGTGGCTGCAGGGCCTGCAGGGGATATCGGCCGCCACGACTCTCGCGCCGGGGTGGTAGGGGCCTGTCCTCCGCTCGTCGGAAGGCCCGGCTACGGCGATTACATGCTCGCAACCGGTAAAAACCGCCAGGTGCATGAGACCGGAATCGTTGCTGACAAAGATCGGGCAATCGGAGATCAGTTCACAGGTTTTACCCAGAGAGAGCCCCGATAAATATTCGATCCCCTCCGCTCCGAGCCTTTCCTTGAACCATTCTTTCTTCACCACCTCGTCAGGGCCGAAAAACATTCTTATCCTGAAGGCGGGAGCGCGGGCGCGAAGATACTCGATTACCCTGGCGAAATTATCGTTATCCCACTGCTTGTATTCGTATCCGCGCTTGCAACCGGTGTGAAACCCTATTACGGGTTGCCGCTTCACGCCGGAGACGCCGTCCGCCAGGGAAACGACCGAATCCTCCAGCGGCGGGATGCCGGCCAGCCGGATGATTCCAAGGTTCTGCTCGACGTCGTGGATTCCCTCCCGAACGTCGAGAAGGAGGGTATTCAGCCAGGCCAGATTGGAGATTCTGTCATCGGGATACCTGAAGCCCAGCCGTTTTCTGGCGCCGATAAGAAAACTCAGCAGGTTATAATGGAAGCTCAGGGTGGGGAAAAGAAGGATGGACAGGTCATATCTCTTCTGCCTGAGCGAAAGAACCCCGCGGATGCTTCGGATCGCCGTCCCAGGATTTACCGGCATGCGAATCTCGTGGAGGCCGTCGAACAACCCCTGAAAACGGCTCGTTTCCGAAAGCATGGAGGTGGTTGCGGGGAGCAGCGACACGTAGTCTATCGTTACGTTGGGAAACCCTTCCCGAAGGGCTTTAAGGGCTGGATAGGCCATTACGAGGTTGCCTATTCCGTACGGGCAGATTACGACGACCTTTCTTTTGCTATCCATCCGCAACTCTCTGTCCGGGCCCGAAGGTTTTAGCCATCCAAACGCTAAGAAGCCAGTAGATAATATCCGCTAACAGTTCGATCAGGCGTACAAGGCCGATCATTGCCAGAGAAGCTTCCGCCGGCATGATTTTGGTGAGAAAGGGCAAAACAACCAGTTCTCTCACGCCGAGACCGGCAGGGGTGAAAAAGGCCGCCAGTCCCAGCGCCCCCGCAAGGCTGAACGCGCCCGTTAAAAGAAAATAATGGCCCAACTGTATGCCCTGGTGGAGAGACGCCGCAAGCAGCCAGTACATGGCCCCGCAGATCAGCATCTCTGTAACGACCCCCAAAAAGCCTATCACGGTTGTCCTGGTGCCGACCCTAAGCCCTTCGGCGAGATGAGCCCGCCCCGTTACCCGAAGTATCATCTTCAGAACCAGGTTTATAACGGGCGGACTGACGAGAAGCAGTGAAACAAGGGCCGCAGGGAATGCGACCTGATGCAGGGAAGGGTCGAGATCAAGCGAGCCCGCAAGTGCGAGACCTGCGACACCAAGGACTGCGCCGGAAAAGAGACAGAGCGCCACTTCAAGGACGCTTGCCACGGCCACGGCGCTGTGTGACGCCCCGAGGGGGGAGAAGAAATACATCCTTGCCAGCAGCCCGGCTACCTTTCCCGGCAGGTATCTGCCGATCCAGGAGCGGGCGTAGGCGTTGTTGCCCAAGACCCACTTTGACCGGTCCGGCGAGAATCCGGAAAGAATCAGGATGAAAGTATTGGAGAAGGCGAAACGGGATATAACCGACACGGCGACGGCCGCGGACAAAAGCCCCCAGTTTATTGACAGGTTTAGAAAGGACTGAGGGTCAACCTTACGCAAATAATTAAAGATCACCGCCGCCGCCAGGGCGTAGAAAATGAATAAAGCTGCTCTTGCCAGAGGAGAGGCGCGCCTTTGCTTTATTTCCGGCAGGGTATTATTCATAGGGTCTTTACACTGGCTACTTCGTCACACGGGGAGCACATCCCGTACTCGCCGCAGACGATGGAAGGAAGTTTGCTGTCCAGGGGGACCGCTCCGTCGGGAATATTTCTCACCATCTTGCTCACGCAGATGAACCTTCGGCCGTCGGGCGCCAGGAATATCCTGTCCATGGAGCATCGGACCTTGTTTCGTGACTGGTGGGCGCAGGCGTCGGGGGAATTAGCGTTTACGTCATACTGATTGCCGTAAAGAAGAAGATTAACCCCCTCCTTTTTGAACATCTTTTTCCACCGTGAGAAATCTTCTTTTGTGCCGTTGGCCGGGTCCAGTATCAGGTGGTGGGAAGATATTGCCTTGCACATCGGGTGCGCAAGGAGAGTGCGCACCGCCTTCAGGTTCTTCTCCACGGTGACGGAGGGATTGCAGGGATGGAAAGAAGTAAAGAAAGTCACCGGTTTTTCGAGTGAGTTCAGGAACTTTTCCACGTTGAAAACGAGATTGGTGTAGACCCTTACGTCTCTTTTTTTAATCCGGTTGATAATCTCGGACAAATCCCTGTAAAGGGTGGGTTCTCCGCCTGTAAAGATCACCGCGTCGCCCGGAATGGAGTCTATTATGGCGATCCACCGGGCGGCAGTTAACTCTTTGTAGCCCATGTCGCTCTGATCGTAAGCTTTTCCGTCCGAGCAGTAGGGGCAGGCGAGGTTGCAGCGAAGTACCGGGTAAACCCTCGGGATGGACTCCGGCGGGGCCGGGTCTCCCGAGACAAAACTCCTTATTGCGCGGGCCGGAGCCTTGAGCGGCGCCGGAAGCCCGTGATAGAGCTTCTTTAGCGGAGAATTGTAGGTTCTCCTCAGAATATCCAGAAAAAATGCTCTCATTTTCGCCCTGGCTACCCCTTCAGTCCGCCGGATATGGCCCGTTCCCCGGTCTTACCGACGCTCTGGGGGAGGGGATTCTTCCTGAGGCGGTAAATGGTGAAGCGCTCCACCTTCGCCTCCTCGGTGTAGCGGTCGCTTATGAAGGAGAATATTTCCTTGTTCTCCAGGAACATAGCCTTGGAGTCCATCTTGTTGCCGAGGATGTGGGGAATCTGATCTCCCTCCTGCAGGATGAAGAGTTCCGGCGGATTTTTCTCGAAATCCGTCCGAAGGCTGCCCGGAGCGGCACAGGGTGGAGACACTACAAGACCTGAAGCCTGAAACGAGGAGTCGATTTTAGTTACCCGTGGTCTTGGAACGAGGAAATAAATCGCCATGTCGGAGCCCCACACAAACATGGAATCGTCAGGTGATGAGTTTGCATTCAGGTAATCGGCGACCGCGATGGTTTCCTTGACCGAAAAATTACGTGAGACCTCGAACGCGCCGGATTTCCACAAAGAGAGCCGTGTATTTCCCTCGAAAAGATAGCCCTCCAGCATCATCAGCTGCACGGAAGGGGAGATATACCCGTGGGAGGGAAACAGCGGCATCGAAAACATCGCGTAAACAGTCAATAAAGCTATGGGGAAGAACCTGAGCGGCAGAGAGTCGATGAATATTCCCGTTATCCTGAAGAGGGTGTAGATGAAGTAGGCGGCAAAGATCGCCCAGGGCGCGAGAACAGGCAAATAATGGTAGGGAAACCATCTCGCCTGTACCGCCGTGGAAAACCAGGCCGCCAGAAACCAGATGAAGACGAGTATCCATTGCGCCCGCCGCTTACTGAAGCTTACCACGGAAAACAGGGCAAAGACTGCGCCGCCCGCCCCGAAAAGGAAAGACCCGGGAGAACCCTTCAGACGATCGTAGCCTTGCGAAAAGGTGAAAAGCCTTTTTATCAAAGACATTGGCGATCCGCTGTCTTTCGGAGCGACTCCGCTCTGAATCGACTTGGTGCCGTAGGCTAAAACGTCTGAAAGATGGCCCCCGACAAAGCCCGCGAGCCCCCCGGTGCTCCAGAGCCAGAGAACAAAGACCGCACCGCCGGCCGCAAGCCCCGTCAAAAGCCCTCCGAGGGCGTACCTCCCGCCTGCACCGCCCTTGAACAGGTATAAAAGCGCGGCCATAAGAAAAAAGGCGGGAAACCCGGCGGCGGAATACTTGAAGAGCAAGGCGCAGTCCGAAAGCAGGCCTATTAAAAGCCATTTTGCGAAAACGCCTTTGTCGCCCTTCTCGTCTTTGTTTTCAAGCGTTGAGACCACCAGCGCCATGGCGAGCACAACCGGCAGGTTCAGCCAGCCGTCGGTCTGGGCAGAGTGCCAGAACCTGTGCGTGTAATAAAAATGTGCATAGAAAAGACCCGAGAGTATTCCCATCCACCTTCCCCGCTCGCCAAAGGCGGCAAGGCAAAAGCGGTGAAGCGAAAGGCAGATCAGCGCGGTCCACGCCATGTCGAGCAGGCGCACCGACGCCATATCGCGTCCGAAGAGTTTCAGGGAAAGGAGATGAAAATAGATGGGAAGAGGAGGTTTAAGGCATGCCACGTCGCTAAAGAGGGTGTCGCCCTCCATCAGCCGGGTGGCGATAAATGCCTGATTGGACTGATCGAACCCGAAGGGATAAAGGAGGGAGGGGATGCCGAGAACAACCGCAAAAAACGCAACCGCCAGGTATCCCGGATCGAAAGGCCATAATGAGTCAACCCTGATTTGGTCTTTCGACAAACCTGAACCTTTCATGCCTTGACTAACCCGCCGCAAGTTTTTAGTATCCCATTGCCCGTTAATTAAAACAATCCGATTTTATAAGGGGTTTACGCATGCGCTTCTCCGTTGTGGTGCCCGCTTTTAACGAAGAGGGTTCGGTCGAGGAACTTTGCGGGGAAGTGTCCGCTGTCCTGAACGAAGTGGGCGGAGAATACGAAATCATCTTTGTGGATGACGGTTCGACGGACTCCACGCCCGAAGTGCTGCGCAGACTTTCTTTGGGAAACGACAGTATCCGCAATATCCGCTTCATCCGCAATTTCGGCAAATCAGCCGCTTACAGCGCGGGCTTCGATGCTGCAAGGGGGCAGATAATCATAACCCTCGATGCCGATCTTCAGGATGACCCCCACGAAATACCCGCTTTTCTGGCAAAGCTCGAAGAGGGGTTCGACCTCGTAGGCGGCTGGAAGATAGGCAGGCTGGAAAACGAACCCCTGAAGACGCTGCCCTCGAAGATTTTCAACGGACTGACCCATTCCATTTTCGGCCTTAAGCTTCGCGACATAAACTGCGGTTTTCGGGTGATGCGCAAGGGTGTGGCCAAGAGCCTCAATCTCTATGGAGACCTGTACCGCTTCATCCCCATTCTGGCTCACGTCCAGGGCTACAAGGTAACTGAGGCCGGATACCACCACAGAAAGCGCAAGCACGGCAAGAGCAAATATGGAGCGAAGCGTTTCTGGACCGGCCTTCTGGATCTTCTGACGGTCAGCTTCGTAACTACCTACGCCCAGCAAAGGCCTTTGCACTTTTTCGGCACGGTCGGGCTTGTGCCCGTTCTTCTGGGATTTCTTCTGGAAGCATACGTACTGGCAGACAGACTTTTTTTCGGCGGCAACCTGCAGAGCCATATAGCGGCGATAGTCGTCGGCGTGATGCTGATCCTTATAGGCTTTCAGTGCATAATCACCGGACTGGTCGGGGAGATGCTGACGAACAGGCAGAGGGGGAAGAACTATCTTACCGAGGAAGACCGCTGAGAAGGAGCCGGAAAGAGTTGCTCCCTACCAGGTGAGCCGATTGCAGTCGAAGGGATGAACGTGAGGGTAATCCCAACGGTCGGTTGCCTGTCGGTAGTATCCGGTATTGATCCGGAAAATTTCCGTGAATCTCTCCGCTGAAAAGATTGCTCCTCTCGTTACGATGTTAAGCCTATCGTAGAACTCCGAAAGCCGTTCATCCAATATCTCATTTTTCCCCGAGACTACGCTTTCCATATAACCCACAGGCAATAGCCTATCCAGGTGGCCCGGGCGCCAGAATGGCTGGGGCGGATAGGCGAGCCTTGAGAGGAAGGGGTCGCAAAGCGCCACGAAATCTATGATATAGGCTGTCGGCCCGGCGTAGTAACCCAGTACGCCGGCCACGCGGTCGACCCGTACCGTCTTGCCGTTCTTGATCATCGCCCTGCCGACTCCCGCGTAAGGACTGGGAAAAATCAGTCCCTCTTCCCTCCACCCCTTGTCCAGTAGAACTCTCTGAAGGCTGCAATACCACCAGTAGCCGCCTTTTTCGTCGGATATGTTGTAATCGTCCGTTATCTCCTCGCTGCTTCCTGCGCGGTAAGCGGGACCCGTGAGAAGGGGGGGGAGCGGAGCGAGAAGGCCGGCAATAATTATCGAGGCGGACAGATATACAGAATATCTACGCGGTTTTTTCCCGATATACCCCCCGAAATCCAGAGAAGTCCCGAGGGCGGCCATGAGAAAAAAAGACCCTGACAAAAATCTCCCCGACATGAAATCCCCGCCAATCCAGACCACGTAAAATATGTAAAGCAAAGCGCCGCAGGCCAGTGATTTTGCCCTGCCGTTGCCTCTGAAAAAAACTAAAATAAGTAATATTAGTGAAGCGCCTAGGGTAACGGGGTCGATCAAAAAGGAATTTTCGAGATATCGCAACCCCTGAATAAAAAGTTCGGCTCGCGGAATGAAGTTGTTCAATTTGGCATAAGCGGTATTGGGAAAAGGAAAACCGTAATAGACGGTTGAAAAAACAAGCCATAGCAAGAAGGGCAAGAAAGAAATAAGTCCTTCCCGGAAAGCTTTCCTCCACCCACCTCCATGCTGGAAAAACATCATACCCAGAAGCGGCAAAAAATAGAGTATTGCATCCATCCGGTTCAGGGCTGAAAGGGCAGCCAGGAGGCATACCTTTTTCCATGCCTCGTCTCCCTCCTTGCCGGCTGAGATAATTGTAAGGACAAGGAGAATATTGGTTAGAGGATTTTCAAGTCCCGAGGTCGAGTAGTCTACAAACGCCTTCGAGGATACTAAAAGTGCTGCGCAAATCAAAACTCCGCCTGCGGAGCGGGCGGTTTTATTGAAAAGGAACCATACCGCGGCGGCGCTTACCGCAACGCTGGTAAAGAGCGTAGTAAAATATGCTTCGCGGGTTACCGAATAAACCGCCGTCAAAAGCATCATCCAAAGGGGATGCGTGTAGGTTTGAACTCTCTCAGCAACATTCCAGCGAAGTCCGAAACCGTGGATGAAATTGTCTGAGGTTCGAAGCGTTATGTAGGCGTCATCGCTAAGCCACGAATTTTGAAGGATGACAAGTACGCAAACAGCCAGACACGAAGCTGCGACAAGCCGTTGATCTTTTTCGGATTTAAGGGAAAGCGTCTCCCCGGTGACGGGATTATTCATAAGAGCATTATATTATCCGTGGAAGCACAAGAGCCAGCCAAATAGATGCGATAGCCTGGTAAAGGGTGATGTTGGGTATCCGACTGCAGACAGATTAACGAACTCCTGAACGTTGTAGAGGTTCAGGAGTACCTCTTTCCCAAGGGTGAACTGGAAAAATTTGCCGAGGTGCTGACACTTATGAACGACCAGCATCAGGAGTTCGAGAAGCTACGCAGGGAGGCCGAATACCTCGTCAGAGTCTGAGGCGAGGAAACATGGCGTGGATGGCGAAGATTACGGCTGCGCCCCGCCATAGGACCGCCTGAGGGATTTTCGCACAAAAAAAGGGTAACGCGATTTGCGTAACCCCTTGATTTTGCTGGTGAGCCGTCGGTGGCGGATGTGGGAACGTGGAAGGTTAAGATTGAAGTGAATTAAGTATGCTTACCCCGAATCTCCAGAATCTCCCGAAGGAACCAAAACAGGCCGCCTAGCAGCCCGCCCGGTTGTAGTCAACAGTCAGGGGATTACCATCACTGTCAAACCTACCGTAATGCGTTATTGGTTATCAGGCTCCGTTTTTTCGATATTTTTGAATGCCTTTTTCAGGTGTTTCTGCAATTTCAAATCGGCTAATTCGACCAAAGTATCTATAAACTTGCTTTTCTGTTCTATATCTTTAAAACTGTCTTTTGATGAAACTATATACATTAACATTTCAGCAGCCAAATTATAATAACGATCAATAAAATTTTCAAAAGTCTCGTTTCGGACGAAATCAGTCCGTTGAACATTTAGGCTCGTTCTCCATTCGCCTCTTAAATCAAATTCCGCTGCGTTCAAAGCTGGAATAGGTATAAAGCGAAAAATGTTTGTTTTGTTGTCTGTATCACTATCATCCTGCCCATGACTGTCCAACAAATCTATTCGTAATCCGTCTTGTGACCACAAATAATTACTCTTGATTGCCTCTAATAATCCTCCGTATCCAGACGAAGGCTTTCGATCATATCGTTCTCGATAAACACCACGCAACTCATCATCATCCCAGTCAAAATTCTCAAGTTTTATGTCAGCCCAAAAACTCTTGTCGTCATAGTTAGCAGTCGTAAAATTGAGGTCGCCATCTTTGTCGATACAGGCTTTAAATTTTGAATCCACTATCGCAGTAAATGTCAAATTGCCGTGAGAATCAATGGGAAATAGGAAACGAAAAAGTCCTGAAAGCCCGTTTGTATTTTCGTAATCATATTCAAAAATAAATTCTCTGTGATATTGCTCCAACGCAGGATATTCCTCCCATTCAATTTCTGGAATAAAAAAAGCCCTTTTTTCAATCGTACTTGAAAGGCTATCATGTTGCCTATGGGGGTGTACTATTTTTATCGGGATGTCAACGTGAGCGACATAATGGTGTAAACTATAATCCCAATCAAAAAAATGTCCTTTTATTCGTTTCATGCATTCATGTTCATGAAATCTGTCGAAGATAAGTGAAACCTTAGTGCCTTCTAAATCATGCTTAAGTGAACGTAAAACCACATACTTCCCAGAAGAATCAATCTCAACCGACAATGGTTTATCTTTGCTGAAATTTTCATCCAAATATTGAGTTTCAATATTTACCTTATTGGTCAACATAAAGCAGGACATAATGCCAAGACCAAACTGGCTTATCGGATAAAGTCCTAGATTCTTGTTCTTAAATTCGTTTGATGTGTAATAAGACCGACCAACACACATCAAATAGTTGTTAATTATGTGTTGATTCATTCCAGTGCCATTGTCCGAACACGTAAGAACATATTGCCCGTTGTCGTCATAAGTGCTACTGAAAGTAATTTCAGGTGTATATGGAATATTGGCTTTCCGGCTTATTGCCGCTCGATGGTTGCAAGCGTCTATCGCATTTTGTAACAATTCCCGAACAACCACCATCTCATCCCCCCACAGTTCCGTTCCCATTAACAGGTTAACAATTCTATCGTAGTCTAAATTAAATTTAAAATCCGTGTAAATGTATGATCCATCAGACTTAATGAAATCTGTCCGAATATCGTTGATCAAATCAAGGTGGTAGTTTTCTGTTACCTCCTTGACGTTATCCTGAATGAGCAAACGACATGCTCTTCTTTCATAATCAATGTAATTACACCAATCAATAAGACCTCTTTGAATTGCAGGATGAGAGCATTTGGCTTCGACTCTTATTTCATCCGAGGTGATCTTGTAACCAAGAACAGACCGGTGCTTTGCCCATTCCTCTGCTGAAAGTTTTTCCGCTTTTTTAACCACCTCATTAGTTTTTTCATTCTTATGCAAATCTGAGAAGATGAAATCCATTAACACCTTAGGCGTTCTGTCTGGGTCGAGGTCAATTAGGTCAGCCAATCTTAATAATACCGCACAGTATTGGAGATTAACTGGGTATTGGCCTATCCGTAGATCACGTCTAAAGTCATCACCTTTTAAAACAGCTGTGTTGTCCCAGTGAGATTTGCATATCAAGGCGACATGCTCAGCATAATTTACTTGACCAATCTGAATTTTGAAGCTGGAGCTTCCGCCTTGACCAAAATGTCTTATTACGTACTCTTTAGCTCTCTCAGCATGATTTAGCCTCAAGAACTCTGTATAAACTATATCCTGCATCCTTCTAAGCTCAATGGAGTCAGCATTGCCACTTTTTTTTGATGTTTTCCGTCTTTTGGACTTTTGTTTTTCTTCTACACTTCCATGATTCTCGTACCTCCATTCAAGTCTTCTTATCTCATTGTCCCATTTATCATTCGCACCAATAAATGTTTTGTAGTCCTCTGTTCCAAGCCAATTGTAAAACTCTTCATTGCTGGCTGCCATACCTATATCATGAAAATAGGCACTATATAGTAGAATTGACAACTCGATGCCGTTGAGGTGCTTCAAGGTCTTTTTAGGAACTAATTGGAAAATGTTTTCGGCTACTCTAAATCCATGTTCAGGGTCATGTAAAGTGTATAAGGGGAATGCTCGTGATACTTGCTGGAGTATTGGATATGAGTCAGTGATAAGTTTATTTACAACAGATGCAATTTCGCTTGCCTCAAAACCATCTGCTTTTTCTCGTTTTTGTAGCTGTTTGAAAAGTTGCGTCTCTGTTAGTTTATGCATTATCATTGTCTCCTTTCCTACCTCAATCAGTCTGGCCAATTGGGGCAGGAATGAATTCACATCGGTCATTGTAAGCAATTCAGTCCCCCGTTCCGGTAACACGGGGGGCTCAAAATACATCTGCTTTGAACACTCAAAGGAGACTTGTTTTGTCTCCGATTGTGTCCATCTCACTTACCCAATTTTTTACACAAATTACCCTGAGCAGTAAACAAAATATCACCCGTGGTTTTCGACATTCTCCGAAAAATCTCCATTACTAAATTTTTTACGAAAATTTCCCGTTGACTCCTCTCGCGTGTGTGGCGTATGTAATACATGCGTACCACAAATGGATCGAACAGAGGAGGGTTTGGAATGGGATGGATTCTTAAGCACCAAAAGTTACTTAGGGAACTAGAGGAACTTTCAGGAACTTCGGCAAAGCATATCAGCTTGCGGCTTCCTCTCTTGACCGCTGCCAAGATCAGCGCCCTTTGTGAGATTTATCCGGCAAAAACCAGAACTGACGTCATCATAACTCTTTTGGAAAACTCGCTCGACGAGTTCGTAAATATCATAGCCGAAGACAAAGAAAACTCCGACCTAAAGGAGACCTTTGAGCAACTCGTGAACAAATACGTTGAGCTGTACGGAAAGGATGTTTTACCCGGTAAGGCTTTAAAGCCTCCCAAGGAATGAAGCGTATAGGTCGCTGAGATATGCCTAATCCCTCCTTGCTGATTAACGGCCTTGATACCGTCCAGTGCGCCTACTTCATGGCGAAGACTGGCGATTGCCTGATTGACTTTCAGGAGCTGGCGGTATTGCGTGAGGAAGCAAGGCAGAGCAAGAAACGTGATTCGGCGGCGATCCAGCTAGGCAGAGGCGAGTTTCTTTTAGCGCCTCATGGCACCAAGTCCGGTTATCCCTTTTTGATAACCAACGGCGATCTAAAAATAGAGTTCGGAGAGTTCAACAAACCTAATTTTTTCGTCACCTTCTCAAGCCAAGCCCTTTGGCGGGAATCCGCGCCACTTCTTCACCAAAGGTTTCTTTCATGGGCCGAGAGCGTTGGATACACGCAAGCGAAGCCCGAAAGCCTTTCCCGCATAGATTACTGCTTCGACTACCACTTGCCCGAAATGGACTTCGATGAGGACTGCTTTAAGAGCAGATCGACGAAGGACGCGCAGTACAGGGAAAACGGCAAGGCTCAGACCTTCTCCTTTGGCCGTGGCGACATCGTGTTGCGCGTCTATGACAAAGTAGCCGAGATTGAGCAGCAAAGCGAAAAATCGTGGTTCTACGTCCTCTGGGGGAGAGATTCAGAGGTGTGGCGCATCGAGTGGCAGGTAAGAAGGCCGGTTCTTGAAAGATTCGACATAAAGACCTTCAAGGACTTCACCGAGAACTACGGCGATCTCCTCCGCTACCTCGCCGAGGATCACGACACGCTGAGGCAGCGGAGCGGCGACAGTAATTCATCCCGCTGGCCTCTTCACCCGCTCTGGGTAGACTTGCAGGAAAGAATCCGCGAATTGCCCCATATGGGCATTTTGAAAGTGTACGGCGAACAAGCGGCGCTGAAGGACAGAGAAAACCGGATTGCACAGAGCGTTTACGGCTATCTAAAGAGGCTGGCCGCAATCAAGTGCGTCCAGCGCGGTAAGGAAAGCATGAGCGCCGAGGACGCATTAAGAGAACTATTTAACGGCGTCAAAAGACACCACGACCCGCTTACATGGAAATTCGACGTTGAAAAGCGGATAACGGAAATAAGGTTAGGGCAATGGTAAGGCGGGAAGAGATCGACAAAGCGGTTAAAACCGCCCTGTCAAAGGTTCTCGCCTACGGGGAAATGTGTTTGCGTCCAGCGCAATTTCATGCGTACCGCAAACAAGTCCTCGATGCCTTCGGTCGCAAAGGGCTAGCGGGTGAGCTAGACGAGATTTATGGAAGCGGCTGTAACAAGGCACTGGAACGGATCGGGCCGGAATATACAGAGCAAAGGAAGGGGGCTGGCATGAATGAGTCATGTCAAAAACGAAAAAGGTGATAGCCTGATCGTATCCGTCCAAATCCGTGAAATAAATTCGGCTGAGGAAATACAAATCCTTGAAGCTCATTGGCCGGAAATACTGGCGGCTATGTACCAGATTTTGAACGAAGAAGGATAAGAAAATGATCGTTGCACTTTATGCTCGCGTATCAACAACGAAACAGGCGGATATGAATCTTTCTATCCCCGACCAGCTAAAGCAAATGCGGGCTTGGTGCGCGGAAAACGGTCATTTTATCGCAAGAGAATTCGTGGAACCGGGCGCTTCGGCAACTGACGATAAGCGCCCGGTTTTTGCGGAAATGATCGACGAAGCATGTCAAAAAAAGCCTCCCTATGAAGCGATAATCGTCCACAGTTTTTCTCGTTTTTTCCGTAATGCTCTCGAATCTAGTTTTTACGAATTAAAGCTAAAAAAAGCAGGTGTTGCGGTAGTCTCCACCACGCAACCGTCAGGCGATGATGACAGCGGTTTTTTATCGAGGGGTTTTTACAAAATACTTGATGAGTTTTTCAGCCGCGAAAACTCGAAACACACCTCCAGAGGCATGAAAGAAAACGCGAGGCAGGGATATTTTAACGGCTCTCATCCCCTCTTCGGATACCGTAAAAAGCCCGTAGATGGAGGTGCAAAAAACCGTCAAAAACATGTTCTTGAACCTGATCCCGTCGAAGCGGCAATAATCAGAAAAATATTTGAAAGCTACACTTCCGGCAGATTCGGCGGAATCAAGGAAATTGCGAGCTTTTTTAACTCAAAAAACATGCTTCGCAGAGGTGCTAAATGGTCGGGACAGACCATTTTGCACACGCTTTCAAATAAAGCGTACCAAGGCGAATATTTTTTCAATAAAAGGCATGGAAAAACCGGCAAATTGCGCCCTGAAAGCGAGTGGATAAAAGTCGCTTTAGAGCCGATTATTGACGCTGAAATGTTTCAAAAAGCCGAAAAATTGCGTCAAAAAAGAGCGCCAAAAGTATCAGTACCTCGCATTGTAAACTCGCCTACACTTCTAACCGGCCTCCTTCGATGCGGTTCCTGCGGTTCTCCCATGACAACAAGCACTGGAAAATACGGGAAGTACAGGTACTACAAGTGCACCAGAAAGATTCACGAAAACTCAAAAGCCTGTGACTCTTCCGCCGTCCAGATGGAAAAGCTCGATAATCTCATTTTAGATGCTCTTTCAGAGCGTGTTTTTACGCCTGAAAGGGTTAAAGATATCCTCACTGAACAGAAGAAAAACAGCCAAAAATCGGCAGGAAAAGTTAGCGGAGCACTTCAACACCTCAAGAATGAATTAAAGAAGCTGGACGAGGCAAAAAACAGGCTTTATGAGGCGGTTGAAGCGGGTTTGCCTTTCGACAATTCGCTCCGCGAGCGTGTGCGTTTTCACGACAACAGGCGGCAGGAAATGCTTTCCGAAATGGCAATTTTGCGACAAAAATCAGACATGCCTTTAAGCAAGATTACCACTTCCGAAATCACGGCTTTTTGCGCCGCAATTCGGAAGTGTTTGCTCGACATAAAGAGCTTTGCAAAAAGCTACCTGCAACTCCTTGTCGATGAAATCAGGATCGAAGGCAACACGGCGATCATGTGCGGAAGCAATGCGGCGCTAGAAGGACTGGTAGCCAAAAAGAAACTGGGTACCTCGCTTGATATGTGCGAAGTACCCAGTTTTAAACGTCGTGGTGAGCCGTGTTGGGATTGAACCAACGACCACCTAATTAAAAGTCAGGTGCTCTACCATCTG